>JAIRVD010000025.1 GCA_031254075.1 Clostridiales bacterium | reverse complement strand
ATCTTCGCAATCACTACGAGGCTTTTTACTTTCACGATTGCGGCAATTGAAATTCATGTAAACGGCGAATTTGAAGCAAGAATGCGAACCGAAGCCGACCTTGAAGAAGTCGAACGTCTGCTACATGAAGAATACCGCAACGATAACACCGTCGGTTCGGAATTCGTCAGCGGCTGGGAAACGATAATTGTTCAGGTGAATCTCGAAGAGACCGAGTTTTTTACACCGCTTGAAGCATATTACCGGCTCGACCGCACGACACTTCAGCCTTACGAATACATTGTTAAGGACCGCGATACCTTAGGCTCCATTGCCCTTAGTTTCGGAACTACCGTAAACAGAATTATGCTTGATAACAATCTCACAAGCACTCTTATCCGGCCAGGAGACCTGCTTACAATAAATACAAACCTGCCGCTTCTCGCCGTCAGAACTTTTGACGATTACCGTACCCCCGAACTAATCGAAATGCCCGTTGATACACGTTATACAGATGAATTACCGCTGCACGAATCAAGAATAGTTCAACAGGGACAACAGGGTCAGCAAATGACAGTCGAACGCGTAACCCGCGTAAACAATATGGAGGTGTCACGCGAAATGCGTGAACCCGAAATTACAATTGAGCCGGTTCCGCATATCGTGGAAGTAGGAACCGGCGCGGCTGCTATGGAGAGGAGATAAAAAAATGTCTGCGAAAATTTTAATTGTGGATGACGAAAAAACAATTGTGGATATTCTTGCGTATAATTTGCGCAAGGAAGGGTATGAAATAATTGAGGCACATGACGGGCGGAAGGGTCTTGAGCTTGCGCTGTCGGAAAATCCCGATTTGGTAATGCTCGACATCATGATGCCGGGCTTGGACGGCTACGAGGTCTGCAAGCGTTTGCGCAAAGTAAGTCAGGTTCCCGTGATTATGCTTACAGCAAAGGCGGAAGAATCCGACAAGGTATTGAGCTTCGAACTCGGCGCGGACGACTATATTACAAAGCCGTTCGGTGTGCGCGAAATGCTTGCTCGCGTAATGGCGAATCTTCGCCGAGGGTACATGACTCAAACCGTTTCCGGCGGTTCAACGAAAATGATTTTCGGCGAACTCAGCATCGACTTAGATATGTACGAAATAAAACGCGGCGGCGAAATTATTGACCTGACACGCCGCGAATTCGAACTCGTAAAATTCCTTGCAACGCAAAATAATCAAGTCTTTACACGCGAGCAATTGCTTGAAAAAGTCTGGGGCTACGAATATTTCGGCGATGTCCGCACCGTCGATGTCACAATTCGACGCCTCCGCACAAAGCTCGAATTAACCCCCGACGTCCCGACATATATTCTTACAAAACGAGGCGTCGGTTATCATTTCACGCAAGAATTCGGTGATGGGTTTGAAGTGTGAAACATCCGCGAAGCGGATTTTCATGCCAACATTTGCGCCGCCGACGAAGGAGGCATGGAATGAATAATGCGTAGTATAAAAACTAAATTAATCGCCATTTATGCCGCTGTTGTTTTGGTCGTTATGACCGTCAGCGGCACATTTATGTTGTTAACGGTTCGTAATATGGAAATCGAGCAGACGCATAACGCGTTGCGCAGTCATGCGGAGCTTATTAATGAGCGAATTGTTCAGGTGTATGACAAGGACACGTATTGGGACGCGCAAGAGTGGATGATGCTTGGGCAGAGTGATTATGATATTGAAGGGATTTTGTTGTTTAGTGAAAGCGGAAGACCGATTGCGCCGAGGCAGTTTGTTTTTGCGGAAATGAGTTTCAATGACCGTTCGCTTGCGGGAGCGATGACGGGGAATGAGTCGTTTAATGTCGGAAGCTTGGGCGTTGACCTCAGCGGCGCGGAACATCAGTGGTTTACGTTTGCAATGCCCGTTTCGAGCGGCGACGGAAACTATATTATTTATACGCGCATGAAGATGCGTTCGCTTAATGAGCGGTTGAGCAGTTTGACGCTTACGTTGATTACGATGGTGCTGATTGCGCTTGTGATTACGATTGTTTTTTGGTTTTTTCTCGGAAGCACGCTCACGAATTCGATTGTCGCGCTTACGCGCCACGCAAAAGCGATTGCGTCGGGCGATTTTTCGCGTGAAGTTAAAATCTCAAGCAATGACGAAATCGGACAGCTTGCAAAGGATTTTAAATATATGTCGCAGGAACTTCGCGCAACATTAAGCCGTATGGCAAGCGAAAAAAATAAATCGGAAGCGTTTTTGAAAAACACTTCGCACGGAGTTCTTGCATATGATGCATCGGGGCAGTTGCTTCACGCGAATAATTCCAGCAGTGAGCTTTTGCACGGAATGTATTTGAATAACACGGATTTTAATCACACACTAAAATTTTTCGGCTTCGACCCCGATGATATAAAAAAATTGCAACCGGGTAAAATTCGTGAATCAGTTCACGAGGATGAGGATTTTTATCTTTATGCCTGTATCACGACTTACACAAACGAATCGGGCGAAGTTGACGGATATGTAATCATTTTGCAAGATATCACGCGCCAGCAAAAACTCGATAACATGCGCAAAGAATTCGTTGCGAACGTTTCGCATGAGTTGCGCACACCATTGACGAATATAAAAACATATTCCGAAACACTGCTTGACGGAGCAATCGACGACCGCGAAACCGCAATACGCTTCCTGAAAGTAATCGACGACGAATCGGAACGCATGTCGCTGCTTGTTTCCGACCTGCTCGAACTCTCACGCATAGATTCAAAACAAGTCGCGCCGGAAATCGACGTCGTTGACCTTGTCGCGCTGTTGCGTCTCGCGATTCGACAGGCGCAAATTCCCGCCGAACAAAAATCACAGAAAATTGAATTCGTTTCACCGCAAAACGCTTGCTTCATCGAAGCCAACGCCGCACGAATAAACCAAGTCGTTTCAAATATCCTTTCCAATTCCATTAAGTATAGCCCCGAAAATACCAAAATTCGAATAACAACCGAAACCACCGAAAAATTCTACCGCGTTTTCATAAAAGACCAAGGCATGGGCATCCCGCAGGAAAGCCTTAGCCGCATCTTCGAACGCTTCTACCGAGTAGACAAAGCACGCTCGCGCTCGCTCGGCGGCACGGGCTTGGGACTCGCCATCGTAAAAGAAATCATGGAAGAACACGGCGGCAGCGTGCAAGCCTCAAGCAAACCCGGGCAGGGAACCACGATGGTGCTGCGGTTTAACAGAATGGCGGAAATGCCATGACAAAAATAATCGCATATGTGAAATCATTTTTAATAATCGCACTTGCCGGGCTTGCGGTTTATCAGGTGAGCGAGCTGTGGCTTGTGGGGCTTACGAACCGCAGCTTTTTTTTGTATTTACAGGCGAGGTTTTCAGGAAGCGCGCCCGAGCTTCAGAGCGCGTTTGCGCGACCGTATCGTATTGTGAGCGGAGCGGGCGACGGGTTGTTTGAGATAAGATATAGCGGAATTGCGGATTCTGACGAATGGGATTTCGGCGAAACGGCATTGCGTGCGATTTTGCAGAGCGGAGTTTTCGTCGGCATGTCTGAAACGGAAAAAGTTCTTGCCCGGCCGGTTTTAATTTACGAATACGCGTTTCCGATGACTTCGGA
>JAIRVD010000011.1 GCA_031254075.1 Clostridiales bacterium | reverse complement strand
CTGCGTTTTTTTCCACGCGTCCCTTTGAGCGGAATAATTCGTCCTCGACTTTTGTAATCGCGGTCGTTACATCAAAAACATGCGCGGGATGAAACGCTGCGAGAAAGTTGCGCACAATTCGGTTATAAACGGCGGCTTCATCGGAAGAAAGCGACGCCGCTTTTTTTCCTGTCGGAATAATCGCGTGATGGTCAGTGACTTTCGCGTTGTTGACGATTCGCGACGTAGTCGGCAGCTTCGGCAGTTCAAGCAAATAATCCGTAAACTCGCGAACGTCGTCGGTTGTGATATTTTCGATTGTCTTTTTCAATTTCGGAACAATGTCTTCACTCAAATAACGGCTGTCGGTTCGCGGATAGGTGATTAGCTTGTGTTTTTCGTATAACGACTGTGCGATTTCAAGCGTCTTCTTCGCGGAAAATCCAAGCTTGCGATTGCATTCGCGTTGCAATTCCGTTAAATCAAAAAGCTGTGGCGCGGCTTGTCGTTTTTCTTCCGTTTCAACGCTTTCGATGACGCCTGTTTTGCCGTTCACCTTTTCCGCGACGGCATTTGCCTGTTCGCGATTGTATGTGCGGTCAAGGATTTCATCGTTTACGTTGTTCAGCCAAATTCCCGAAAACTCACAATCGCGAATCAAAAACGTCGCCTTTACTTCAAAATAATCCTTTGCGTTAAACGCGGCGATTTCCGCATGGCGATTTACAATCATCGCAAGTGTCGGCGTTTGCACGCGTCCCATCGGAAGCAACTCGTTTCCGCTTAAAGTGAACGCACGTGTTGCGTTCATGCCGACGAGCCAATCTGCTTCCGCGCGGCAACGAGCGGAGGCGTAGAGATTATCGTACTCTGTGCCGTCCTTCATCTTCGCAAATCCATCGGAAATAGCGGCATCGGTTAAACTGGAAATCCAAAGCCGCTTCACGGGTTTTTTGCAATTGCTCCATTTATATATGTAGCGAAAAATCAGTTCGCCCTCGCGCCCACTGTCTGTGGCACAGATAATTTCGGCGGTCTCCATGTGGTTCATTAATTTTTTCAAAAGGTCGAGTTGTTTTTTTGTTTTCGGCATAGATTTTAAACCCATAGACGCGGGAAGAATCGGCAAGTCGTTTGCGCGCCATCTTTTTAGCGAAGGGTCATAATCTTCGGGTTCATTAAGCGTGACCAAGTGTCCGATTGCCCACGACACAACATATTTTTCATTGTGAAGAAAGCCGTCGCCCTTTTGCGCACATTTTAAAACGCGGGCTATATCACGTCCAACGGAAGGCTTTTCCGCAATTACAAGTGTTTTCACAAAAACGCAACCTTATTTTCGGGAAAGACCCTTTTTCTTTTTCTCCATTTTTTCTGCGTATAAAACATTGTCGGCACTCAGCATCGCTTCCTCAAAGCATTCCTTTGTCGCGGCGCTCAATACAACGGCTCCGATGCTGCTTGAAACAAGAAACGGATGTAATTGTTTAGCATTATATTCGTCGATTTTATTGCGAATTCTTTGTACGACCTGCTCGCTGTTTTCTGCCTTTCTTACGGTTGAAAACACAACGAATTCATCGCCGCCGACGCGCCCTACGATATCGTCCTTACGCAAAACATCCTGCAAAATATTCGCGAACGCGGAAATCGCAACGTCGCCTTCGTTATGCCCGTAGGTGTCATTTATTGCTTTAAGACCATCCATATCCATGAACATAACCATCGGAACCGAGTCGCTGTTTCTGGATAAATGATAAATTCTGGAATAAGAAAATTGGAAAAATCCGCGCCGGTTAAGAAGCCCGGTCAACTCGTCCGTAATAGAAAGCGTGCGAATCGTGGAAATCAGTTCCGCGCCTTTTACGGCGGTTGAAATACTTACGCGCAGAGTTTCATACGCGTCTACGGGAATATTAACGTCATACGGAATCAGAATCGCGCCAAGTTCAAAATCATCAAAGAACAGCGGAATGAGAAACAGCGAACGCCGTTCGCGTTCCATATCAAAACCGTCAAAAGTCGGATATCTTGAAAACGTAACGGGATTCCACATATTTTGCGAAATATTAAATTTTTTGTCATCATCAAAACCGACGAGTGTTTCGATTGTCCTGTCTGCTTCGGGGTCTTCTATTTTAATCGGGGTTCGGTAAACGCCGATTAGCGCGGTATTTATCATAAGTGTCGGCAACCACGCATGAACCTTTTCAACCATTGCATCCAAATCGAATGTCAAAACAAGCGCGGAGGTCAGCCTTCGGATATGTGTACGAAGGCTGTTTAAGTCGATTTCCCGTAATGTCTGCTTCTTAAAACGAATTTCATGCACAAATGACGTCGCCGAAATTAAAGCCGAAAGCTTTGAGTGCGCAGACCCGTCGTCATCGCCGTGAAGCTCAACGCCCATCGCCAGAATATTCAAAGCCTTATGCCACGAACGCAATTCCTTATAATAATGATAATGTTTAATTAAAATTTCATTAAATTTTCGCAAAAAATTTTCGGCGTAAAACGGTTTTCTATTTAAAACATCAACAAGCTCAGTTGCCCATTCTTCAACCTGTGTTCTCGGAACGGCTGTGAAAATCGTCCGAAAGCTGCCGAGCACAAATGAATGCAGTGACGTATTATCTGTGATATCATCGTAAACGGTTTCCGAAAGATTTTGATCCAAACATCCGCAGGATTGACGTTTCACTAAAGACGGCTC
>JAIRVD010000007.1 GCA_031254075.1 Clostridiales bacterium | reverse complement strand
TGGAATTTTCCGTCATATCGTCCATTATGGATTTTATTGCATCGGCAAGCGTCGAGATACTTCGCGCGAGCATTCCGATTTCGTCCGAGGATGATGTGTCGATGTTTACATTTAAGTATCCGTTTGCGATATTTTCCGTGGCTTCAACCATGCGGTTCAACGGATTTACGATAGCCTTTGAAACAAGCGAAATAACGGCAAAACCGAGTAGCGCGGTGACTACGGCTGTTCCGAGAATTATATAATCAGCCGTAACCGCCGAAGCCTTTGCCGATTCTGCCATTTCGTTTGATTGCAGATTATTGATTGTGGCGAGCTCTGAAAGATAATCGCTCAACCGTTGATTATACGGAACGCATTCACTTTCTATCATATGTAGTGCCGCAGCTTGTTCGTTGGCGAGTGCAAGCGCGGCGATTTCCGAAACAATTGAGTTTGCCTCCGGCAAAGCGGCAATAAAGGAGGAGATGGTGCTATATTCATGGCCGCTTGTTATGCCTTGGGCTTCCATTTGATGTTTATAGTCGTTAGACGCGTCAACGAGTTGTCCGAATAATACTCCGACTCTGTCGAGATGCTGTTGCGTTTTTACGGGGTCGGATGTCAGTGTGGCGTCACGTACATACATCCTTAATGTGTCAAAATAATGCACCATGTTTACGAGTTTGTTGAGCGGATAAACATTGGAATTGTTAATAGTTGTTAAATGTGTTGAAAGACGGTTGATGCTTACGATGCTGAAAACCGCCACCATAAGCACCGCTAAAAACGAAGCTACTTGAACAACCAACAACTTTCTTTTAATGCT
Organism: Clostridiales bacterium; assembly: GCA_031254075.1. Classification (GTDB taxonomy): domain Bacteria; phylum Bacillota; class Clostridia; order Lachnospirales; family WQUN01; genus WQVC01. The sequence goes on along the minus strand of JAIRVD010000007.1, from coordinate 1,908 downwards.
GAGATTTTTCATTTTGCGTCCTCACTTTTATTTTTTTTTCATTTTTAAGAATATCAGCAACAATCGCTTGTAAAAAGTGAGTGCGGGGGGTATCATAAAATAAAAAGAGGCGATTAATTTGCAAAATTCATATTTAATTCCAAACGCGCCGAGAATTGATTTAATGAATCTGCTGGATGAGCTTTCCGCAAAAAGATTAATCTATGTATGCGCGCCCGCGGGTTACGGAAAAAGTTTTTCGATTCGCATGTGGCAAAGCCGCCGCGGATTTCCGGGTGCGTGGCTTGCCGTAAACGAATCCGCCGGAAGCAAGCCGAATGAATTCTGCGAGCGATTCATCGGTTCGTTGCTTGCGCTTCAACCGACGAACGCGGATTTGAAAGAAAATATGTTACATAAATCATTCAGTGCGGCACCGTTTGAATTCATCGGTCAAGCGATGAATTCGTTTCGTTTGGAGGCGTTGCAAAACCCGGAGCAAAAATACACGCTCGTCATCGACGATGTCCATTTAATTTCGAGCAGAGATATTTTTAAATTCATGCCCGCCTTAATCGACGGCTTGCCCGAATGCGTAATGATTTGCATTCTCAGCCGCACCGAGCCGCATGAATGTTTTTCGAAATTCGTTGTTAAGCAGGAGCTTGCAATCGTTGACGCCCGGCAACTTAAATTTTCGGAAAACGAAATTAAATTATTTTTCGAATCTTGCGGGCAGAAATTAACGTTTAGACAGATTTCCGACGTAATTGCCGCGACGGACGGTTGGGCAATCGGGCTTAACGCGATTTTATTATCGGGGCATCAGAAAGCCGGGCGCAAACAGCTTTCTCGGTATTTGGATACCTTCATTAAAGAAGAAGTCTGGGAACGGTGGGACGATGACCGCCGTGAATTTATTCTGCGCGTATCCGTTGTGGACGAATTAACGCCGGACTTCTGCCGCGCGATGACGGGACGCGGAGACAGCAAAAAAGTTCTCGAGGAGCTCGTACGCGAGAACGCGTTTATAAGCGTCGGCAACGAAAATATTTATCGTTTTCATCATTTGTTCCAAGATTTTTTAAAAACGGTTTTATCCGCCGAAAGCGAAAAACGTAAAAACAGATTTTATCAAAACGCAGGCGATTGGTTTTTCAAACTCGGCGATTATTACAGAGCCGTTGAATTTTACATTAAATGCGGCAGCAACAGCGGAATAACAAAGGGTTTGAAATTAATGTACGATTATAATTCGCCCTATGCCGCGGTTGAGGATACGCTGTCAATAATTCGGCTTTCGGTTGACCGTTCAATCGCGGACGAATATCCGTTTTTATTGGAAGTTCTTTCATGGGCGGCTTATGTTGAAGGTCGCGCCGAGGAATTGCAAAATCTTTTGGACAGATATTACAAATTATTCCCGAAAATCGTTTTGCAGAATCCGCGTTCGTTAATCACGCGTGTTGTTGTCGATTGCATGGACCCGCGAATCAGCATGGTAGACATTTCAAAGGGTTTGCGAAAGCTTCCGTTTAAGCGCGGCGCGAAGGCGACTACTCCGTCGGTTACGCAGAGTTTGCCGCTTTTTCACCGCTCGGGACGCGAATTTTCAACCGAGTACGCGTTTGACACTGAGGAAAATCTCAAACTTTTGGGTAAAACCGTCGGCTTATTAATGAACGATGAGTATCCGATAATCGAAGATTTAATTCGCGGCGGACTGCTGTACGAACGCGGAAATCTCGACGAGGCGCATGAATACGCGATTTCGGCAATCGTAAAAATTCAAGAGAATTTCGCGCCGGAATTTAAATTTTCCGCGTATATGCTGCTTGCGGCAATTCTTGAAGCGCAGAATCATCGCGCCGATGCAATCAAGACTTTAGACAGCGCGAAGGCAATGATTGAAAAACATAAGGCATATTA
>JAIRVD010000345.1 GCA_031254075.1 Clostridiales bacterium | reverse complement strand
GCAAAGGTTGCGATTAGAAATATTCGCAGAGATGCCGTTGACGCGTTCGGAAAGGCGCAGAAAAAAACCGAACTCACCGAAGACGATGTTAAAATTCTTGAAAAAGAAATACAAACGCTTACCGATAAATACATCACCGAACTCGATAAAAAAGTAGAAGCGAAAAACAAGGAAATAATGACTGTATGACGTTTTGGAAACGTTTTGCAACAACAATTATAGGGCTTCCGTCGGTTGCCTTATTAATTTTCATTGGCGGAATTCCATTGCTTGTAATTTGCGCATTCTTCGCGCTGTGGGGATTGCGCGAGTTTTATCTTGCGTTTTCGAAAAAGGACAGGCTTATTCATGTAATCGGATATCTTGCCACGGTCGGATATTTCGGCGCGATTTATGTTTTCGGCGGCGGGTACTGGCTGCTGATTGCGTTGACTTCTTTCATTATTGTTGTGCAAACATGCCTTGTCGTTTTTTTCAGAAAACTTCCCATAATCGAATGCATCACTACAATTTACGGATTTTTGTATATTCCGTTTATGCTTTCGTTCGTCGTGCTTGTTCGCGAACACGAACTCGGTCCGTATTATATTTTTCTTATTTTTATCGCATGTTTTGGCTGCGATACCTTTGCCTATTTGGTAGGTTCTCTCATCGGTAAAAATAAATTAAAAAATTCGCCAAGCCCTTCAAAATCCGTTGAAGGGCTTATTGGCGGTGTTGTCGGCGCAACAGTTGCCGGTTTAATCTATGGTTTTATTATTGCACTATTCTTTAACTATCCCGAAACTACTGCTCACATCGTAGTGTTTGCCACAATTATTTGCTTTTTCGGCGCGATTTTTTCGATTGTCGGCGACCTTGCGGCTTCCGCGATTAAACGCCACTGTGATGTAAAGGATTTCGGCAATGTTTTTCCGGGTCACGGCGGCGTTTTGGACAGACTCGACAGCATTATCACCGTCGCGCCCGTTGTCTATTTGGTAATGAATATTATGATGTTGCTGGTGGATATTATATGAAAATTTCAATTCTCGGCGCAACGGGCTCAATCGGAATGCAAACCCTCGACGTTGTGCGCACTTGTTTACCACACGCAAAAATCGCCGCTTTAAGCGGCTTTTCAAATATCGAAAAACTTTCTCCGCTCGTAGAAGAATTTAAACCGAATATGGTTTGGGTTCCTGATGACGCCTCCGCTTCCGTGATTGCGGGACTGACCCGTAATCACCCCGAAATTCTCACAGGCGAAGACGGTTTAATTTCAATCGCGGCGGAAAGCGACGCCGAAATTCTTGTTAACGCGCTTGTCGGACGCGCCGGGCTGGCTCCTACTTTAGCCGCAATCAACGCCGGAAAAAACATCGCGCTCGCGAACAAAGAAACGCTCGTCACCGCTGGCGAACTCGTAATGCGTCTCGCTCGCGAAAAAAAAATAAAAATTACTCCGATTGATAGTGAACACTCAGCAATTTGGCAATGCTTAAATGGAGGAACAATTTCCGAAGTCGAAAAAATTATTCTAACGGCGTCGGGCGGACCGTTTCTCGGATGGACGCGCGATAAAATTTCCGCCGCGAAAGCCTCCGATGCTTTAAAACATCCAAACTGGAGCATGGGCGCGAAAATTACAATAGACAGCGCGACGCTTATGAACAAAGGCTTAGAGCTAATCGAAGCAATGTGGCTTTTCAATCAGCCGATGCAAAGCATTGAAATCCTTGTTCATCCGCAAAGTATTATTCACTCGATGGTGCAATTTATCGACGGCTCGGTCATGGCGCAAGCGGGGTTGCCCGATATGCGTCTCCCCATTCTGTACGCGCTTTCGGCTCCGTCACGAATCAAAACCGATTTCCCGCGCGTAAATTTTTTAGAGAAAAATAATATAACATTCGAAACACCCGTTATCGAAAATTTCCCTTGTCTTTCGCTCGCACAACATGCCGCGAAAATCGGCGGAACCCTCCCCGCCGTTATGAACTATCTGAACGAGTGGGCAGTCGGGCAGTTTTTACAAGATAAAATCGGCTTCTATCAAATTTCAGATATAATTTCCGATGCGTTCGGCATATATAATGTAAAGCCCGTAATATCGCTAAACGATATCACCGAAGCGGAAGATTGGGCAGTAAACTTTATAGGAGGCAAAAAATGGCAACAATAATACCGATTTTAATTTTCATGTTAATTCTCGGCGTCGTTATTTTTATTCACGAACTCGGGCATTATCTTGCGGCGCGACGCGCGGGGATTTTCGTTGAAGAATTCGCGCTTGGAATGGGACCGAAAATTTTCGGTTTTAACGGCAAGAAGAAAAGCATGAACGGTGAGACAACGCTTTATTCGTTGCGAGCGTTTCCGATTGGCGGGTTTTGCAAATTGCGCGGAATGGAAGATGAAGTATCGGACGACCCCGAGGCAATAAACAATAAGCCAATCAAGGCAAGGATTCTGGTAATGGCAGGCGGCGCGTTGATGAATTTTCTGCTTGCGTTTGTACTGTTATTTTTTACATTTGTGATTTTGCGCGGATATTTGGTAATTGAAATTGCGGAAGTAAACGAAGGAATGCCCGCGTACCGTGCGGGGATTAGGGAAGGGGACAATATAACACATATAAACGGTGTTCGGATAAATGAAATGGAGCAGGAATTATCCGCCGTAATAAACAGCGCGGGTGAAAGCCCTGTTAATTTTCGTGTGGAACGCGGCGACCAAAATTTTGAATTATCGGTTATTCCCGTTTTGACCGAAATTGAAAATGACGGCGGAGAAATTGAAACAAGATATTTAATCGGCGTAACGAATATGTATACATGGCAGTATGTTTTTTGGCAACGTCCGGGAGATGCCGAAGCCCCGTACAGACGTTTCGGTATGGTCGAAAGCTTTGTGTACGCGGGCGAAGCAATGTTTGCGCAAATCAGCGCACCGTTTCAGTTGCTTGCGCAATTAATCGTGGGCGAAGATTTGCCGGAAGAGGCAGGAATCGTCGGAATAGTAGGAATCGGCGACGCCGTCACGGATTCTTATCAAAGGGCAATCAAAAGCAGTGTTGCGGATATGATTATCGAGATGGTTCTTTTCACCGCAATGATAAGCGCGGCACTCGGAATAATGAATCTTTTACCGATTCCCGCATTGGACGGCGCGAGAATAATTTTTCTGTTAATCGAAGCCGTTCGCAGAAAGCCCGTTCCGCCCGAAAAGGAAGCGATAGTTCATTTTGTCGGTCTTGTTGCGATAATCGCATTGGCAATTTTCATCACATACAAAGACATTGCGCGTATTGTTGAATCAAACGCAACGGAAATCCATGACACCGCGGAATAAAACTCGGGTCATAAACATCGGCGGGGTGCGTGTTGGCGGCAGGCATCCCGTCGTTATTCAGTCGATGACGAACACCCCCACGGAAGACATCGCCGCAACGGTTGCGCAAATTAACGCGCTTACCGAAGCGGGTTGCGAAATCGT
>JAIRVD010000311.1 GCA_031254075.1 Clostridiales bacterium | reverse complement strand
AGCGTTGAATCGTCGCCATTTTCGGTTTATCGGCAAGCGCGGCGATGATTGCGTCGAAGTCGAAATCGCCGTTTTCTTTCAGTTCCGCTTGGCGGTAAGTAATTCCGTATTCGGCAAGCGAACCCGACGCCGGACGAATGCCGATTACTGATTCGAGCGTATCATACGGTTTTCCGACGGGCGAAAACAAAACGTCGCCCGGACGAAGATTTCCGAATAACGCCGCCGCAAGCGCGTGCGTTCCGGAAATTAATTGCGGACGAAGAAGCGCGGATTCCGCCGAAAAAATATTTGCGTAGATTTTTTCCAATACCTCGCGCCCTTCGTCGTGATATCCGTAACCCGTCGAATTAGTAAAATGCGTGTCGCTTAACCGCGCGTTTTGCATCGCGTGCAAAATTTTCATTTGATTGCCTGCGGCGATTTCGTCCGCCTGCACATAAAGCGATAAAACCTCTTTTTCCGTTTCCTCAACAAAAGAAGCCACGCGGGGGCTTATTCCCATGTGGCTTGTTAAATAATCGTAAAACATATTTTTCTCCATTCCTAGATGCCGATATCTATCGTTTTCAACGGCACAATCGTCGAAATTGCGTGTTTGTAAACCATTTGTTGTTTTCCGTCGCTTTCCACGATTACGACATATGCGTCAAAATTACGAATAAGCCCGCGTATTTGAAACCCGCTGGTTAAATAAATTGTTACGGGCATGTTTTCCTTGCGCACCGCGCTCAGAAGTTGGTCTTGATAGTTGATTCCCATGTTAAATATCCTCTCTGTGTAAAATTTTTTCTGCCAATTCCTCGGGCGTTTTTCCTTCGGTTGATAAAATTATCGCCTCCGGCATTTGATTGCGAAACCATGTTTCCTGCCGCTTGGCATAGTGACGCGTCGCTTGCTGAATCGCGGCGACGGTTTCGGCTTGCGACATTTCGCCGTTTATAAATTGCACTGTTTCTTTATAGCCTATTCCCTGCATTGTCGCAAGTCTTTTATTATATCCTTTTGCAAGCAAATCGCGCACTTCTTCGACAAGCCCGGCTTCGAACATCGCGATTGTACGCGCATTGATGCGCTCGTACAAAATTTTTCTGCTCATCGAAAGAATAAAATTTTTCGCGCCGAAAATATTTTTTCGTTTTATTTTTTGCGCGGCGTTGTACTCGGAAAATTTTTCGCAGGTGATTTCGCAATACGCCAACGCGCGCGCAACGCGCTTTACATTATTCGCGTGAAGCGTCGCGGCGTATGCCGGGTCAACTTGGCGTAATTTTTCATGTAAAAATTCCGCGCCGTTTGATTGTGCGAGTTTTTCGAAATATTTTCGCAATTCTTCCTCCTTTGCATTAGAAGAAAACACCGCGCCGTACAAAACCGCGTTAATATAAAAACCCGTTCCGCCGGCGATAATTGGAATTTTTCCGCGCGCACGGATTTTTTTTATTTCATCGAAAGCCCTCGTTTGGAATTCCGCCGCTGAAAACTGTTCGTCGGGATTGATTATATCAATCATATAATGCGGAATGCCTTCCGTCTCCGCCTCGGAAGGCTTTGCCGTTCCGATATTCATTCCTTTGTACACCTGCATCGAATCCGCCGAAATAATTTCGCCGCCGCATTTTTTTGCAAGTTCGATAGCCACAGCGGTTTTTCCGCTTGCTGTTGGTCCCGATATTACATACATATAAAAACTCCTCACCACTTGTCACTGCTCGGCATATAGTATCACATGCCTGATTATGGGAGATGTGAAGGCTATGCGTCAATACCGAATCCGAGGAGGAATTCGGCTTTGCGGCGCAATTGAAATCGGCGGAGCGAAAAATGCCGTGCTGCCGATTCTTTCCGCCGCGTGCCTTAACGAAAGCGAAACAATAATTCACAATTGCCCGCGAATTTCGGATGCGTTTGACACTGTGGAAATTTTGCGAAGCATCGGTTTCGGGGTGAGGTTTGTTGGAAACACGCTGACAATCAGTCCATGCGGAAACATGAAGCACGAGATTCCGGATAAGTATGCGGGGCGAATGCGTTCGTCGATATTGTTTATCGGAGCGATGCTTGCGCAAACGGGACGAGTGAACATTGCTTCGCCCGGCGGATGCTGTATCGGCGAACGCGCAATTGATTTGCACATCGACGGTCTGAAAAAAATGGGCGCGAAGATTCGCGAAGAAGAACGAAAACTTTTTTGCGAAACAGACGGACTGCGCGGCGCGAGAATCAGATTGAAAAGCCCGAGCGTTGGAGCGACGGAAAATCTGATGATTGCCGCGACGAAAGCCCAAGGCGAAACCATAATCGAAAACGCCGCGCGCGAACCCGAAATCATCGACCTCGCGCAGTTCTTGCAAAACATGGGCGCGGACATTCGCGGAGCGGGTTCGGGAACAATCATAATCAACGGCGTGAAAAAGTTTTTTCGAAAAACGATGCACACAATTATTCCCGACCGCATCGTTGCGGGAACCTACCTCACCGCGGCGGCAATGACGGGCGGCGAAATTCAGCTCACCAACATTCGCCCAAAGGACCTTGCTCCGTTCGCAAACTATTTTTCCGAAATGAACTGCAAATACCGCACCGAAAATTCCACCGCATATCTGCGCGCGCCGGAACGTCTTCTTGCGATTCCGCGTCTGGTTACAGGAGTTCATCCCGGCTTCCCCACAGATATGCAGGCACAATTCGTTGCGGCACTTTCGACCGCCACCGGTCACAGCGAAGTTACCGAAAAAATTTTTGACAAACGCTTCAGCCACGCACAAGAATTACGACACATGAAAGCCAACATTCGTCTCACCGCCGACAACAGAACCTTCATAATAGAAGGGACAAAACTTCGCGGCGCAGTCGTCACCGCTCGCGACCTTCGTTGCGGCGCATCTCTCGTCCTCGCCGCCATGGCCGCCGAAGGCGAATCAATCGTCCAAAACGCAGAATTCATAGAACGCGGCTACGCACAAATCGAAAAAGACCTTTCCGCCCTCGGCGCGGATATACAAATCGAAACCGCACTGGAGAAATGTGCGTAAGGTAAACGCTATACCCCAACGCGAAAACATCTGCCTCCCCTGTCTCCGAACCGTGTTGAAGAACTCAGAGTGGTCATTTCATCAACGGAGAAGATAAATACCCGGAAAACAGCGGCGTGTCGCGGAATACTTTCGGATATGAAATTGAAAACCGCATGATTAACGTCATGCGGTTTTTCTGCTTCAGTTTTACAGGTTTCAATCATTTGCAAAAAGGTTGTATCTGCAATAATATATAAATAACCGACGGTGATTTGGACGTTCATTTGTTTTACGATGGACTTAATTTTAAAAATTAGGAGTATGGAAATGAGAATAATTGATGCGACGCGCGGCAGGCCGCACGCCTTGCAGCTTGCGCTGTGCGATGAAATGTTGACGGCTCAACTTGAAAATTATTTTGCCGAAAACGGAATGGATGTCAGAAATTACGGCGGTGGCGACGGAATTCCCGAGATGAAACGAATTTTCGCGGAACTGCTTCGCGTGGATATGAATGAAGTTATCGTCGGAGGAAATTCGAGTTTGAATATGATGTTTGACTGCGTCGCGACATTTGTTCTGGAAAGAAAATGGGGCGCGAATTCGAAATTCATTTGTCCTTCTCCGGGATATGACCGTCATTTTTCCATTTGCGAATATTTCGGAATAGAAATGATTACCGTTCCGATGACGCCCGACGGTCCCGACATGGACGCCGTCGAGGAGTTGGTGCGCGACCCGCAGGTTGCGGGAATGTTCTGCGTGCCGGTTTTTTCGAATCCGCAGGGCTATGTTTACAGCGACGAAACCATTGCGCGTTTGGCAAAGATGCACGCCGCGCATCCCGCATTCCGAATTATTTGGGATGACGCGTACACTATTCATCATTTCAGCGGCGAGCGTCCGCAACCGCTGAATATTTTGGACGAATGCAGAAAAAATGACAACGAATCGCGCCCGATTTTGTTTACGTCGTTTTCGAAAATAAGTGTTGCGGGCGCAAGCGTTTCGTGCGCCGCCGCCGCAGGCGAAAGTTTTAAGATTTTGCAAAAACGCATTGCCGCGCAAACAATCGGACCCGATAAAATAAATCAATTGCGTCACGCGCGTTATTTTAAAAATAAAAACGGCATAGAAGCCCACATGAAAAAACATGCCGAAATTCTTCGCCCGAAATTCGAACTCGTTATCAACGCTTTTGAAAAAAATTTCGCCGCAACAAACGCAACCTTCACAAAACCGCTCGGCGGATATTTTATTTCCGTGGAAATCCCGGGCAACGCAAAACACGTTTGTCAACTCTGCAAAGATTCCGGCGTCATTATCACCGAAGCCGGCGCAACCTTCCCCTACGGAATCGACCCTGCCGACTCAAACCTGCGCTTTGCCCCGACTTTCCTCTCGTCGGAAGAATTAGAAAAGGCATTGGAGGTTTTTTGCTTGTCGGTACAAAAGGCGGTTAAATAAAGAATTCATCATACCAAACCGAAAACATAAAAACAGTCCAGATTTTGCGGCTGTTGTCTTCTTTGCCGGATTTATGGCGTTCAAGTAACGCGAGAAGCTTGTCCGTGTTGAAGAAATCCGACATAAAGTCTTGCCCGAAGGCGTTTTGCACGATTGTGATATATTTTTCATCTTTTAACCAATGACGGATTGGCACGGGAAAGCCAAGACGTTTTTTTTCGCGTTTATCTTTGAAATTTTTAGATGCGGCAAGGCGGAAAGCGTATTTGCCGTTTTTTTTGTTTACGCGGTATTGTGTGGGAATTTTCGACGCGACGGCGAAAACCTCTTTGTCCGTTAACGGAAAATGCGATTCGAGGGAGTTTGCCATAGCCATTTTGTCTGCGCAAAGCAGAATGTCGCCCGGCAGCCAAAGGTGGATGTCGAGATATTGCATTTTTGTGATATCGTCGCAGTGCGCGGCAGAGGCGTAATGTGGCTTTGTAATTTCGGTGATTTTTTTTCCGCTGACGGGATTTCTTAAAATTTCTTTGCGTTCCGATTCGGAAAAAATATTCGCGTTGCCGATGAAACGTTCTTCAACATTTTTTGATGCACGGATAAAATAATTTTTTCCTTTTATGCGAAACGGAATTTTTCGCGCGAGAAAACCCAGAAATTTTCGCAAAAACATCGGCAGGCGCGTGATTGGCGCAAGGTCAAGCGGTTCGCGGTAGATTGTGTAGCCGCCGAAGAA
>JAIRVD010000245.1 GCA_031254075.1 Clostridiales bacterium | reverse complement strand
AATCCTTTGCGGATGATGCAGACTTTTCCGAAGAGCAGATCAGGCTTCTCAAACTTTTGGCGATGACCGGCAATGCCACGGCGAAAACCGACGACAGCGGAAAGATCGAATACATGGGCAGCGCAACCGAAATTGCCATGCTCCGTCTTTTGAACGAAAAAGGATTCGGCACGGAAGTCATGGCGAAGGAGTATCCGCGGGTGGCGGAAATCCCGTTTTCGTCCGACCGGAAGATGAGTTCCGTCGTTTTGAAGGACAAAGAAAGCGGCTTCATCGTCTTAACGATGGGCGCTTTCGACCGCCTGCCCTTTGGTAGCGAAATAGCGTCCGATTTGGAAACCGCCCGGCGCGTTCATGACGATTTTGCCGGAAAGGCGTTGCGTGTGCTTGCTTTGGCAGGAAAGCGCGTTGACCGTTTACTCGACAGCAACCGATTGGGAGAACTGGAACACGACCTGAAGCTGATCGGGTTGGTCGGGCTGATTGACCCGCCGCGTCCCGAAGCGGCAATTTCCATCGAAGAAGCCCATAAAGCGGGCGTCCACACCGTTATGATTACCGGCGACCATGCCGCAACCGCTGAAGCCATCGCCAAAGAATTGGGCATTTTGGAAGAAGGCAAGCATGTGATGACCGGCGCCGGCCTTGCCCGGATGTGCGAAGTGGAATTGCACGATACCGTCCGAAATTATACGGTATATGCAAGGGTTTCGCCCGAAGACAAAATCCGTATTGTCAAAGCATGGCAGGCAAACGGCGAGGTCGTCGCTATGACGGGCGACGGCGTAAACGACGCGCCGGCGCTGAAAGCTGCCGACATCGGAGTCGCCATGGGAAAAACAGGTACGGAAGTAACAAAAAGCGCATCGGACATGATTCTGACCGACGACAATTTCGCAACCATTGTCAAGGCGATAGCCGAAGGCAGAAATGTTTACCGAATCGTTAAAATGGTCATATACTTCCTGCTGGTGTGCAACTTTAGCGAAATTCTCATCATGTTAGTCGGTCAAATGGCAGGTTGGGGCATGGTACTGACGCCTGTTATGCTACTGATGATTAACCTGTTGGGCGACGGTATTCCGGGTCTCAGTCTTGCCAAAGAAGTTTCCGACCCCGATTTGATGAAGCAAAAGCCCATCAAAAAAGAAGCAAGCCTTTTCGGAGGCGGATTGCTGCGCCTGATTCTCCGCCAAGCCATTTTCTGTACAATTGTGGTGTTGACAGGATATTATATCGGCGCATTTATCGAAGTGTCAAGTTCGGTGCAGCCGTCTGCTTTAGTCGGACAAACCATGGCTTTCCTGATTTGTGGATGGACTTCCATTGTGCACATCTTCCATGTCCGCACCCCGAAATCGGTGTTCAAAACCTCCATCCGAAACAACAAATCATTGGCGCTTAGCGCTGCCGCCATGGTCATTCTTTTTGGCTTACTGGTCGTATTCCCGATTGGCGAACTGTTCGGACTAACCGCCATTGGCGGTTTTCACTGGTTAGCAGTCATCGGATTGTCCACCATACCAACACTGTTGCGCGAATTTTGCCGAGTGATTGAGAACATACCGCTAAAGCTAATAACTCATGTTACGTAAACGGTAGTTTCAACATCTATCTTCGCGTTTCTCCGCGAAATTCCGTGTCATCATATAGCAACGCGGAGGTTCGCGGAGAAAACGCGGAAGTTCGCAGAGTGTTTTTTGAATGGTTTATTTTTTAGGCAATTCCAAAGTTCCGGTCGAAGGATGGTCGAAGGATAGATAAAGGATAGATAAAGGATAGATAAAGGATAGATAAAGGATAGATGGGATCACAATGGTAAACAAATGCACCCTAACCTGACTTTAGAATTGAGAATGAAGAAATTTTTAATTATGGTCAGGTTGCGGAACATGAGCTAATAAATCAAAAATGGATTTTCAAGATGCAAAACGACAATTATTAGACAATTTTCAAAACAATTTTGAAACAAATCCGCGTTTAAACAACAGACACGCTACACAGCTTGTCGTAGAAACATTGTCAAATGGAACCGTATTTTCTGTTTCATATCCGGGATATAAAGCCGGTATTGGAAGAAATGGGAATATCATTTATGATTACCGGGTTGATATGATCAAAAATGGAACAACAACGGCTTTGTCGCACACGAATATTATTACGGATATTTACAACAAAATCGTAAATGGAGGAATGTCTGCTGATGAATTAAAGAATGTATTCGTTGAAATTTCACAGGAAGGAACGAATAACACTCAAGACATTGTCAATAGACTTCCTTACTCTTCCGTTGCACCCGGTCAGGCTTTGCGCGACAGAGTCAGAATGGCACACGGAAATAAAACCTATAATCATGTTGGCAATTCGTTCGACTTAACGGTAGAAGAACTGTTAACCGCAATCAAACTGATTGTTTTGCAAGAAGATATAAATTATCCTGTTGCAAACGGATGTGAAGGAAGGAAAATGCCTTTTGCGAGATATTTAGAAACCATCTTCATAACGCAAAACGCAAGTCATACATTGGAAGATGTTATCGACAGGGCATTATCGCATAC
>JAIRVD010000102.1 GCA_031254075.1 Clostridiales bacterium | reverse complement strand
TCGTCCGCTGTTTAACGCAACGGTTGTTGAGAGATTGTCTTCATACAACTATTCGGGAAGAATTGAAACCGCCGAATTCGGAATAGGAAGAGCTTTTATAAATTTTTCAAACAGCGAATTTGATTTTATTCTGTGCAACGATGTCTTTGGAGAATACCGAAAGTTCGCTGCGGAGAAAAATTTATTTTATATTCACCCGACATACGGGACCGTTTCGCGGTATGGTTTAATTCCCGTTGCAACTTCTATGGACCAAATCGGTATTTTATGTAAAAATCCGCGTGACGGTTTTGAGGTTCTTTCCAAAATCGCGGGGAAAGATGAAAAAGACGGAGCGATGTTTCCAGAAGAAAAATATGATTTTCAAAAACTTGAAAAGGAAATAAAACTTGTTAAATTCGAAGATATTAAGCTTGAATATTTCGATGTGTGCAGGCATGTAATGTATATTTTAAGCAGCGCGGAATTCAGTCACAATATAAATCGTTACGACGGAATTAAATACGGCTATCGTACGCCTGAATCCAAAGGGCTAAATGAACTTTACATGAAATCACGCTCGGAGGGATTAGGCTCAGACGTAAAATTTGCTGCGCTCGTAGGTGTAACGGTGCTTTCACATGGACGATATTCCGCATACTACGAAAAATCAATGAAAATCCGCCGATTAATAAAAGAATCGTTGCTCTTTGACGAATACGACGTAATTATTCTGCCGTGTACAATCGGCAAATACGAGTACGAAAATTCTGCGTTGTACGCGCTTGCTAATTTGGCGGGGTTGCCTTCCGTTTCGTTTTCGCATAAAGGAAACACCGTTCAGTTAATTGCAAACGTAAAAAATGAAAACGCGCTTCTCACGGCGTTGGACAAATTTGAATGCGATAGTAGTATGCAGAGCAAAAACCGTTCTGCTTCACCGGAGGTGCTTACATGAAATACGAAACCGTTATGGGCTTGGAGGTTCATGTTGAACTTTCGACCGAATCGAAATTATTCTGCGCGTGTTCTGCGAAATTCGGCGCGGATGTAAATGAAAATGTTTGTCCCGCGTGTTCGGGAATGCCGGGCGTCCCGGCTATTACAAACAAAAAAGCCGTCGAACTCGGCATTGCCGCCGCGATTGTCACGAACAGCGAAATCACGCGCGAAATATCGTTTGACAAAAAGAATTATTTCTATCCCGATTTACCGACGGGGCATCAAATCACGCAAATATTCGCGCCTATTTGCCGCAACGGATGGGTCGAAATCGAAACCGATGACGGCAAAAAGAAAATCACATTGGCTCAGATACACATCGAAGAAGACGCGGGAAAATTAATTCACGACAGTCGCACGGGCACTTCGCTTGTTGATTTTAACCGCGCGTCGGTTCCGCTAATCGAAATTGTAAGTAATCCGGATTTTCGTTCCGCCAAGGAAGTTGTCGCGTATTTGGAAAAGCTTCGCGCGTTGTTAAGCTTCGCCGATATTTCCGATTGCAAAATGCAGGAAGGCTCGATGCGATGCGATGTAAATATTTCTGTTCGCAAAACCGGCTCGGAAACTCTCGGTACGCGTACCGAAATCAAAAATATGAATTCGCTGAAAGCAATAGCCGCCGCAATCGAATACGAATCGCGACGCCACGTCGAAGTCTTGGAAGCGGGCGAAGCTCTCGTGCAAGAAACGCGCAGATGGGACGACAACAAGGCACAAACTTTTTCCATGCGCGAAAAAGAAGACGCAACCGACTACCGTTATTTTCCGAACCCGGAAATCATGCCGATTGTAATCGGGGACGATTGGATTGAAGAAATTCGAAAAAACTTGCCCGAAAAAGCCGAAGATAAGTTTTCGCGCTTGACGAAAGAACTGGGCTTATCCGATTACGACAGCGGAATAATCACCGCAAGCAAAACGCTTTCCGCGCTTTTCGATGCAACGATGAAATATGTAAACAAACCAAAGGAAATCGCAAACTGGATAATCGTTGAATTATTAAGCATCGCCAAGGGAAATAATAAAGGTGCGGACGATGTAAAAATCGACATCGAGAAATTCGCGAAAATTATCGAACTCGTTGACAACAGAACCGTTAACCGAAATGTCGGTAAAAAAATCCTCGCGCTCGTTTTATCCGAAAACATCGACCCGATGAAATACATCGAAGAAAACAGTCTCTCTGCCGTAAGCGACACCGCCGAAATCACCAAAGCCGTCGAAGCCGTTTTTGCCGAAAACACAAAACAACTAAACGACTATAAAAACGGCAATGAAAAATTATTCGGCTTCTTCGTCGGACAGACAATGAAAAAATTAGGCGGCAAGGCAGACCCGAAGGTGGTTAATGAAGCGATAAAGAAATGGCTTTCGAATATTTAAGTTTATGTATTTTATAAAAAAACTGCTCATCGACAAATTCGTTGAGCAGTTTTTTTTAGCTACGTTGTATTATTTTTTCAAAGGCAATATTTTTATCAAGAAAATCCCGTCGTTCTTGTTCATCATCAAAAACGCTGTAGGCTATCATCAGTTTTACATAAGAAGCTTCAAACGATGTATTTGAAACAAATTTTACTCCGGCATCAAGCATCTCTTTAGTTGTTTTGTAAACAGTGCAAGATGTATCAAGTGGGGCGATGTAAAAATCGACTCCTTTTTTTTGACAGTTGTGTATGAAAGGCAATATAGAAAATTTTTCTTCGGTAGCCGTTGTGCAGGCTGTTCCGGAGTGATACAGTCCATGTAATACAGCAACCGGATTATCCGTAAAACTCAAAGTGCTATAATCCAATCCTGGATAAGGAGTAATTATTTGTATATTATTCGCGGAATGAAATTTCGGAATTTTAATTAGTGATGATATGTTCAGTTCATCCAATGTAGGATTGTATTTATTATTATTCCACTGAAATATCTCATTCTGCATAATTCCAAAATAACAGTTTCCGATACTTGCAAAATTATGTGAAAATGTTTGAATCGGATGCAATCTGGAACCTAAATGCATTTTTACTATATCGCCCTCTGCATATGGCACATACACGCCTCTTACGCCAACATTAAGAATAAAATCAACCGCTGCAGTAAAATTTGCATATCCGTTTGTTCTTTTATCATCCAATGGATAGTTGCTGGAAACAATAAGAACCGGAACGTCAATATGACTAAGCATTATCGAAAGAAAGATGGCTGTATAAGCTAATGTATCTGTACCATGTGTTAAGATAATACCATCGCAATCATTGCGATTTATGTCGTACATGCGATTGTAAATGGTTTCCCAGTCAGAAAACGAGATATTCTCACTTAATACATTGATGAGAGATTCCGCGAAAAAATCAACATTATTTTCAGTTCTCGCGGCTTTGTAGTAATCAAACAACGGAAATTCCGTATTGCACACAACATCGGCAACAGAATCATTTATTTGACTTCCTATTGTACCGCCGGTATATAGAATCTTAATTTTTGCCACCGGTTGATCTCCTTTTTTCAGGTTTTATAGAATAAACACATTTCTGTGCATTGCCATGCGCTTTTTTTTGACACCCTTTATTGCATTCTAAATCCCATTTTATCCCAATTA
>JAIRVD010000146.1 GCA_031254075.1 Clostridiales bacterium | reverse complement strand
AATGCTTGACGAAGAGTTTTTAACCGGTGCGTTGGCTTCTAATGCCAGTGCCGCTGATATAAAAACTGCATGGGATAACCATCGTGCAGATGTCGGTGTAGACCCTTCGACTCATGCGGGGCAGTTCTTGAACCATTTGGAACAGTTGTTAGATTTGGGTATGGGCGTACTTGCCACCGTTACATTGGAAGCAAATGCAATGTGGTTCCAGACGGGTCCAAACTCTATGCAAGGTATGATTTTGCAGCTTAAAGGCATACACACAGGTGTTCTTGGCGGTGGTCAAGGCGATTTATCCATGCTTATTGATGTACGCAATCCGCATGGTGAACCCATTTCAAAACAACTTGAGTATATTGACGCTGCAGAGAAAATTGTAAACGCACAACGCGCACAGCTCGGCGCAATCCAAAATCGTCTCGAGTTCACGCGTCAAAGCACCGAAATCTCCAGTGAAAATATTTCTGCCGCCGAGTCTCGCATTCGCGATACCGATATGGCAAAAGAAATGATGCGCTTCACTTCCGCGCAGGTTCTGCAACAAGCCGGAATCTCCATGCTTGCTCAAGCAAACCAACTTCCGTCTTCAATTCTTCAACTGCTTCAATAAAAATCGCATAAAATAATATAAAAAGGGGGTTGCTTGGTTAAACTAAGCAACCCTCTTTTTTTGCAAAAAAGGATGTGACGCATGTTTAACTGGAAGCATACCGAGGGATTATTGGAAAAAAATATTCGATATATTGAAAATTCTAAAAAAATATTTGCCGACATATCAAAGCTGAGAGATTTGAACGAAAAAGAGTACCAAATAATTCCCTGTGCCGACAGAAAGGGCTATACCATTGAAAAAATGACCGGAAACGGTATTATACGAATGCACTCGGCTCATGAGCCTGAGCGCGAAGGAAGGCTTTTGGCTGAAAAAATTATACGCCCGAAAACCGAAGGGAATTTATATATCCACTTCGGTTTTGGCTTTGGCTACTTATATAAATACCTTTTACCCATTTTGGAAAAGCAAAACGGTGAAATAATTGTTTATGAACCAAGTTATGAGGTTTTTAATTATTTCATACGCCTGTTTGACATATCGCAGTTCTTTACAGGCTATCCGATAACGCTGTTTGTGCATGATAATGCAGATGAAGTGCGAAAAATATATCCTTATATCACAAGAAAAAATCCGGTGAAAACAGGAAAAAATTTTATTTATGGTTACGGGGCATTCTTTAATAATGAAATAAAGAAATGCATTAAAAGTATTAAGATGTTTTTCATCAGCGGAACGATTAATCTTTCTACAATAAAACGTTTTGGTAATAAATGGGCTGAAAATACTATAATAAATTTCCCGCATATTCTTGAAAGCTGTGATATTTCCGGATTTTTTGATGTGCTTAAAGGTAAACCCGCAATTATTGTTGCGGCAGGACCGTCTTTGAATAAAAACGTACACCTTTTAAAGGAAGTGCAAGGCAAAGTGTTTATCGGTGCTGTTTATACTTCCGTCAAAACACTTGAAAGGAACGGTATAAAACCTGATTTTTTCGTGGCTATGGACGCCGGGCAGTTTTCATACGAAGTTGGGGAGGACTACAATATTTCCGAAATTCCAATGGTGCTTTGTACAGTCGTAAGCAACGAGATGTTTAAATCTCACAAGAAGAATAATTTTATATACAACGGAGAAGTGAAATCGTCAGGCGGTGCTTTAACAAATATTGTTATTTCGAATATCGGAAAAAAAACAACCCCATCAATTCCGCCCGCCGGTTCGGTTGCCTATGCCATTGCCGAATTGTTCAGGATTATGGGTGCAAGCACTATTATTTTGCTTGGGCAGGACCTTGCTTATACGGGCGGACAGCATCACGCCAAGGAGCATTTGGAAGGGCAAAGCGCAATAACCGACGAATATTACAGCACAGGCAGAAGGAAAACTGTTGAGGATATAAACGGCGAACCAATTGAGAGTAACAGCGTATTTGAAGAGTTTTTAAGACAGTATCAAGAGTTCGCGGAAGCTCAAACGACAATTGAATTGATTGACGCAACCGAGGGCGGCGCGAAAATTCCGGGTACAAAAATCATGACATTTCGCGACGCGATAGATACTTATATGAAGGAATATTCCGACCCGAATTTTACCGCAGAAATTTTAAAACATGCATGGGAGAACGGTACAACATTTGATGAACAGGACAAAAAAAGGGTAATCGCTACATTTGAAAAATTGCTTGAGCAATGCGGAAATATTACCAAGCTGATTAGCGATGCCCTTATAGTGGCAGAAAAAGTAAAGAAGCAATTTCGTTTTAACAGGATTCCAACCGCAAAAGAAATTGCCAAGCCGATACTTACATTAAAAGAATACGATGATAAAATTTGTCAAAACAAAATGCTTGCAGATGCTTTATTTGCTATGTGCACTGCCACTATTTACATGGAATTGACAATAAAAAAAGAGGACGAACCGCAAGAACTTTTTTATGCAAGGATTACTGCAGCCACACTGACGCTGTATAAGGAATCTTGCGATATTCTCGCGCCTGTGTTGGAAGAAACGATTGCAAAGATGAAGGAAGATGGATAATGCTTTTACAGATGAGGGATGTGCAGAAGGCGATTGGTGTGGAAGAAATTCTTGCCGATGTGTCTTTTATAATAGAAGAGAAGGAAAAGGTCGCGCTGGTCGGGGTTAACGGAGCGGGTAAGACTTCGGTTTTTCGGCTGATTACGGGGCAGTGGACTGCGGACGAGGGCGGGATTACGAAAAGCGGAAGTCTGCGAATCGGCTATTTGCCGCAGTTGAACGATGATGCGGTGTCTTATTTTGATGCGGAAAATTCGGAAAATTTGAGTTTGTATGAGGTTTTGGACAGAGTTTTTCTGCCGCTGAAGAAGATGGAAGCGGAGATTCGTTCGTTGGAGACGGCGATGGGTGGGTTTTCCGGTGAGAAGCTGGACGAAACGTTGAGGCGATATGACACGATGAGTGTTCGATTTAAAGACGAGGGTGGGTTTGAAACGGAAAGCCGCTTAAAGGGTGTTTTGCGCGGGCTTGGTTTTAGTGAGTCGCAGTGGCGTCAGCCGTTTGGGCAGCTTTCGGGCGGGCAACGGACGCGTGCGTTGTTGGGCAAACTGCTGCTTGAGCGAAGCGAGCTCTTGCTTTTGGACGAGCCGACAAATCATTTGGATATTGAAAGTGTTGCGTGGCTTGAGGATTATTTGCGAAATTTTCCGGGCGCGATTTTAGTGATTTCGCATGACAGATATTTTTTGGACAAGGTTGCGACAAAGACGATTGAAATTGAAAACAAAAAATCTGTAGTATATAATGGTAATTACAGCTATTTTGTGAATAAAAAGGCAACAGACCGCGCATTGGCGGAAAAGGCTTTTGCCGAGCAACAGAAGGTTTTGAAGCATCACGAAGAAGTAATAAAGACGATTCGCTCTTTCAAAACAGAAGCGGCGATAATTCGGGCGAAGAGCCGTGAAAAGATGCTGGTGAAAATCGAGCGCGTTGATGCGCCCGCGCAGGACCCCGCTAAAATGCGTTTGCGACTAAAACCGAGATTGAATTCCGGTCACGATGTTCTTTTTGCCGAAGGTTTAAAAATGGGATTTGACGGGAAAAAGCTTTTTTCAAATATTTCGTTTGAAATAAAAAAAGGCGACAAAATCGCGTTAATCGGACCTAACGGAATCGGCAAAACCACGTTGTTAAAAATTCTTGTGAGCGAGATTGCGCCGCTTGACGGGCGAGTACGCGAGGGCGTGAATGTGCGCGTCGGATATTATGACCAGTCGTTTGCGTTTTCGGCAGAATCCGAAAAGAAAACGATTTTTCAGGAAATCGCCGACACTTATCCGCGGTTTACGCAAACAGAAATTCGCACGACTCTTGCGGCTTTTATGTTTATCGGCGATGATGTATTTAAGCCGATTTCCGCGCTTTCGGGCGGCGAGCGAGGGCGTGTTCAGTTAACGAAAATTATGCTTGCGGGCGCAAATTTTTTGGTTTTGGACGAACCGACAAATCACCTCGACCTTTTTTCAAAGGAAATTTTAGAAGAAGCATTGCGCGAATTTTCCGGCACGCTGATTTTTATTTCGCACGACAGATATTTTATTAACAACACGGCAACAAAGATTTTTGAATTACACGAAGCGGGAATTTCGGAATTCGCGGGCAATTATGATTATTATTTGGAAAAAAAGGAAAGCGTTATTTTAGCCGAAGCCGTTGATATTCCGAAATCTTCCGACGACTACTTACGCAAAAAAGAAATAGAGTCCCAAGCGCGGCGAAAAAAAACACGAATCGAAAAACTCGAAGCGGAAATTTCCAAGACTGAATTTCTCATCGCCGAATGCGACGAGAAATTCGACGAAATCGCCGGAAATGCCGAAGCTACACTTGCCGTTTTTTCCGAAAAAACCGAATTAGAAGATAAATTAGTTGTTCTTTACGAAGAATGGGAGGCACTTAATGAAGGCGGATAAAACCATAAATTTTTTGCAATACATCGCGGGAATGGCGTTTAACCTTGTATTAATGGCGCTATTGGGATTTTTAATTTTAAGCGCGTTTAACTGGGGCTCTAACAGAGGCCGCGATTTTGCCGACCAATTAACAGAGGTCGGTGAAGACCGAGATGTCGAATTTATCATCGACGTTACCACGTCAACTGCCGATATCGCCGAAAGGCTCGAGGCAGATGGAATTATTCGCAACAGATTCATGTATCAATTAGAGCTGTTTCTGCGTAGCCGTTCGGGCGATTACACCGCAGGCACCTTTACCGTCAACCCGAGCATGAATAACGTGCAAGTTGACCGCGCGCTTCGTTTGCGCCCGGAGGAAGCCGCGCCGTT
>JAIRVD010000115.1 GCA_031254075.1 Clostridiales bacterium | reverse complement strand
TTAAACAGCGCGAAGCAATAGCCGCCGTGAACGGTGAAACGGGCGAATGCGTCGGTGTTATTGGCTTTTCGCGAAATTTTAACAGAATTACATGGTTCGGTGTTTTGGAAAAATTCAGAGGCAATGGAATCGGAGATAAATTATTGCAGCTTGCGCTGAGTAAATTAGATTCTTCAAAGGAAATAACTGTCGAAACATTCAGAGATAATTACATGCCGGGGCTTCCAGCGCGTCGTTTGTATTTAAAGCATGGATTTTCGGAAACAGAAAATAATCTGTTTGACAGCTTGGGGAATGAGCGTTGCAAGCTGGCTATTAAGGCAAATGGTTTAAAACTATTTTGCGATATAAAATCCGAAATGGATACGCCGATAGTTCACAGAATAATTTCATATGCCGCGTTTGACGGTTCGCCGGAAGGAACACGGCGCACAGTTTTGGGGTACAAAAACAATGAGCGGCTTCATTTTTACGGCCGGATTGAAAACGACGAAATATTGGGTATTTGCGGATTTGAGGAGCATTTTGATAAAATCGAAATTCATTTAATTTCCGTTGACGAAAACGCACGCGGAAAAGGCGTCGGCGGTGCGATGGTTTCGGCGTTGAAAAAATACCGCAAACCGATTGAAGCCGAAACCGACGATGATGCCGTTGATTTTTACCGCAAATGCGGTTTTGATGTCACGGTGTTTACACATCCGGTGCGAGGCAAACGATGGACATGCATATTAAAATAAAAGGAGATGTTCTTATGTCAAATGCGGTTTTTTATGTTTCGTTCAAATTGAAAAAGGAAGCATCCGTACCGGATTTTCTGCGTGCGGCAGAAAAATTAAACGATGAGTATATGTCTAAGCAAAAAGGATATATTTCGTGGCAGCAGCTTGTTGACGGCGAAACATGGGCGGATATTGTTAATTTCGAAACAATGGAAGACGCAAAAAGAGTTGCAAATCCTTCCGGCGAAAATGATTTGGCGGAAAAATTTTATTCGTTTATAAATCTGAGTACCTGCAAAGTTCATCTTTTTTCCGTTGAGAGAAATTATGGAAAGCACGGAAAATGAAGCCGTCAATACCCCTTATCGGAATGGATAATATACCTATAAAACATGAGTTGGAATTTGAATTTAACATTGCGAAAAAAACGAAATAATTACGATTCATTTGGCGGTGAAAAATTAAGGGAGATGATTTTTTGAAATATGAAATTACTCCGCTGGAAAGAGAAAAATGGCAGAATCACGAGGTTATTTTTCGTGATTTTGCGGACATTTGTTACTATGTGCAAATTGAAAATAAAAGCGACGGTATTTCCATTGAAATAATAAGTACGCCGCTTGAAGAACGCAGAAAAATAGAATATCCAATGAAATTATTTTGTTCTTCGCATAAAGATATAAAAATGTGGGGCGTAATTGAAAACGAAGAACTGATTGCGGGAATCGAAACGGGCATTGAGTCGTGGGCGAAAAACCCACGCTTGTATGTTTCTACTTTGTGGGTTAATGAAAGCCACAGGCGACGCGGAATCGCATCCGCGCTTATTGATGTGGCAAAAAATCGCGCAAAGAAAGAAAATCTACGCGCCGTTTATCTTGAAACATGGTCTTGCAACGAACACGCGGTTGCGTTTTATCTTTCACAGGGTTTTAAATTAATCGGGTTTGACATCTGCCCATTTTCAAATGAAGATATAAAGAAGTTCCATGTACCGTTAAAATTGGGGTGTGAGGTAGAATAATGGGTTATGCAATTGTAGGAGTTGAGAAATGAGCTTCAAAAACTACGAAAATGTTTCGCCGCAAGTGAAAGCACAAATTCAAAATGTAATTGAAATATGGAAATCACATTTGGGTGAAGATTTAATCGGAATTTATTTGCATGGTTCGATTGTTTTGAATTGCTTTGTTGAAAGCGGTGAAAACGTAAAAAGCGATATAGACATTTTAATTATCACCGGCAGAAAAATTGCACGCGGCGAACGCCTGTTAATTGCGCGGAAAATTATCGGAGTTGACCGCACGCCCTCGCCGCTTGAAATATCGGCGGTGTGGGTTGGCGATTTAATTCCGTGGAAATTCCCTGCCCTATGTCAGTTTCACTACAGCGATTCTTGGACTGAGCGTTATATTAAAATGCTGTACGGCGAAATTAACGAAAATTTCATCGTTGACAGTGATTTCGAAGACGAGGATATTGCTTCCTATGTACATCTGATAAATCAAAGCGGTATTTGTATTTACGGAAAACCGATAGGCGAAACCTTCCCGTCCGTTCCCGAAGAAGATTTTTGGAAATCCATTTCCGCAGACATTGATGATTATGATTTTAACGCTTACAATCCAAGATATTTTGCAAGCAACATACTTATTTTGGCACGAATTCTCTCATACAAACGCGAGAAAAAAATTTTATCAAAATACGACGGCGGGCTATGGGCTTTAAACAATGTTCCCGAGCGATTAAAATATATTATTGAAGGCTCGCTTAACGCATGGTATCACGACAACGAAATCGCGAATAATTTCAAGCAGGAAGATTTGGACGAGTTGAAAAAATTTTTAAAAGGTGAAATATGTTCATAAATTTTGAAAAAGAACCGTCTCAAGATACAATAGAGCAAATTGCAAAAATCGCCGAGGACTACACTCGCGATTTTTTTACGGATAATATTCCGGAAGACACGAGAAGGGATTTGCAATTTCAAAGAGCCGTTTATCTGAAAGATGATTGCGAAATTATTTCATTTATCGTTTTTACCTGCTGGGACGGCAGTCCTCACATCACATTAATGGCAACAAAAAGAAATCATCTGCGGCGCGGCTGCGCAAAAATGCTTATGGAATTTTTCGTTGAGCATGTTTCGTCACTGGGCTTTAACAGCATCGAGCTGCTAACCGTTCTGCCGCAGACGAATCCTGTTTATTATTCGACGATTGCGTTTTATGAAAAACTCGGTTTTATAATCGAAAAAGAATTCCCGTGTTTATGGGAAACCGGTGCAATTAAATTAAAAAAAACTTGGAGCGATGAACATGAAATTCTCTAACATAGGCTTAGTAACTAATGATGTTTTAACGCTTCGCGCGTTTTACAAAAACGTTTTCGGCGGAACAGCGAACGGCGATGAGCTTCATTCTACATTGGAATCGGGAAATATTTCGTTCAGTTTCAGTAACGCCGCGAATTTGAAAAAAATTCCTTCATTTAATTATGTGTCGAACGAAGATAAGATTATGATTTGCTTTAATGTCACCGACGCAAACGCGGAGTACAAACGCTTGCTTTCGCTTGGCACAAACATGCTTAACGAACCCGTTACCCAGCCATGGGGAGCGTGTTCGTTTCAATTTAAAGACACTGACGGAAATATAATATATTTCCGCAGCGTTCCGCCGAATGAAATTGCCCTTTACGAAGAAATATCCATGAACGCACATCCGGCAATCAGAACGCAGACATACGACGGCTGGATTTTACGATTTTGCAACGGATTTACAAACCGAGCGAATTCGGTAAATATGCTTGCCCCTTCAACGATTGTTCTTGAAGAAAAAATCAAATTCTGCGAGGATATTTATTCTTCGCAGAATTTGGCGAGCGTTTTCAAAATTACTCCGCTTTCGGAAAATATTGACGCATTGCTCGAATCAAAGGGTTATGAAATAATTACGCCAACAAATTTAATGACAATGACGCTTAAAACACAAAATATAAAATCGGAAGTTGTAATTTCCGATAAAATAACTTCCGAGTGGCATGAAGATTTTTTCAGGCTCAGCGAAATTACTGACGTAATGAAAAAGGAAACAGATAAAATAATTCATTCAAATATAATTAATAAAAAACTGTACGCATCAATTTCCGAAAACGGCAAATGCATCGCAGCCGGAATGTGCGTTGTCGAGCGCGAATATGTCGGGCTGTACGATATCGTCACCGACAAAAATTTTCGCGGTAAAGGACTCGGCTTTGATATTTGCGCCGCGCTGTTAAATAATTCAATGCAATTAGGCGCGAAACACGCGTACATCCAAGTCGTAGCGGAAAACACCCCCGCCGTCGCACTGTATAAAAAACTGGGATTTGAAAATTGCTATCAATATTGGTACAGAGTAAAGGGCAATTACCGGGTTATGTAAAAACAACAATTGAAGACATCGTTGAAGTTGACCTTAGATTGTTACCGGAGGGTTTTATGTTTCATAACACCGATAATTTGAGAACCGACGAAATATTTTTAAAACTCGAAAAAACTTCCGACGGCGACCCTGAAAAAAACGTGGTTCCCGCATATCATTTTAAAATATGCCGCACTTCCGATGGAGTGGAAGTTGGTTATTGTGATTTCCGAATAGGACATAATC
>JAIRVD010000029.1 GCA_031254075.1 Clostridiales bacterium | reverse complement strand
AAATAAAAAAACAGAAAAATCATGAAAAATAATCCGCGCCTATGCATCATTTAAAAACACCTCCAAAGTTTTTGCTATTTCAAAAAAGCGTTCGGTGTTTATTATTACGCATAAATATGCATCACTTGAGTCGATTTCGTAATACTCCAATAAAGGAGAACCTTCCAACGATATCGCGAAAATTTCCCCTTCAATTAATAAGGCGCGCTCTTCCGTCAGATAAATTTGCGAAATTTCGTCCAATGAGCGAATGAATCTGAAATCTTCTTCGATTTCAAACACAGCCTCAACACCTTCACGCGTTGTGATTAGCACGTCCATCGCGCCCATAAGCAGCAGCGCGTTGAATCGCGTTTCCAGTGCCGCGTTTATTCGCGTGTCCTGCGTTTCGCTGTAATTCGTAATCGTCACAGCTTGACGCTCGGGGTCTTCGGTGATTACCGAAAGCCCTCGCGCGAGTTCTTCGATTTGCCAAGACTGCGCGGGAATATTAAGCCACGCGATATATAAATATTCATCCGGTTTCGGATTTAAAATCGAATTTATTATGCTTACCATTATAAAAAACAATACAATTAATCCGCCGATGTGAAATTTATAATATTCCCAAATGTACCATCTTTTTTCCGCAAAATTCATTTCACGGAGTTTTTTTATTTCTGTTTGTAAATTTTTTTTCATTTGCGCCCTCCAAGTAATGCTATAGTTCGCGGAAGCGCGTCCTTCGAATTCTTCCACGGCTCGTCGGCATTCCGATGGTCGAATTTCTGCACGAACCAATCCAAATCCTCTTCCGTTTCGGTGAAAAGACGCTGCCATGACGGCAGAATTTCATTTAAAAATTTCTCTCGTTTCCCGCGACTCAGATTTTCCGCCGCGGATAGTAATTCTACAAAATGCGGAAGACAATATCCTTTTTGCGAAGAAATTAATTTCGCTTCGTCGCCGCCCTTGCTCCATAAATAAAAAAACGTGTCAATGTACCGCCCAAATGTTTTTTCAACCTTGCGGCACACATAACACGAATTTTTATTTTTTTCCAAATGATTTTTTATTTTCGAAAGCGTTCCGCTTTGGTCTTTTGCGAAAAAAGAAACCGGAACTCTTCCTTCTGTTATATTGCCGATATCTTTATTCAACTGTTGCATGTATGTATGCAACATCAGCCCAAGCCCAAGCCGATTCTGATGGCTGTACATCGCTTCCATGTGACGCTTGCAAAAACCGACTCGATTCGTTTCCATTCGAACATCGTCTTCCATGTATGACGGTCCCATCATAAATTGAACAGCGTCATTCTCCAGCTTTTCTTTCATCGCGCAAAAGGCACAACCCTGCGGTTCTCGCAGGGCATCCAATACGGGAATTGTGTGTATGTGGTCGGACATCTTTTCAACTCCATGCTTTTTCTTGGAAGTATACCACATTATATATTATTATATGTAAGCAGGTAACCGGCAGAAGCGATGCGCTAATCCGCAACGCACTGCTGTTTTCCTGATATTTCTCTTCTCCGTTGATGAAATGACCACTCATTAAATTTCCGGCAAAATAATATTTACATCATTGTCGGTGATGAGTCCGAAATATTCGTTGAGAATTTTTTCGATTGAAGTTTTCAGGTCGTGGCGGGTTGCGTCTGCGGTTGCGGTTAGGGGGATTTCGTTGTAGAAATTCGTTCCGATGAAGACACGGGCGATTCCGAGCAGGTCGCCTTGATTTACCGGAGCGGCTTGCGAGGAAGGTACATAAAGTTCGACGTAAACGGAATCTTTTTCGTGATTGCCGAGCGGAATGCGAACGGTTTTGTCAAACGCAAAATCAATTGAATCCGTGCGCGAGCGGGTGACAGGTATGTTGCCCGCGATTGCTTGAGCTTCGATTACGGTAATGAATTCGAAATTATCAAAACCGAAATTCAAAACGCGTTTTGTATCAACCCATTTTTGATTTTTTCCTTCGTTGCCCCAACCCGACGCAAGCACGACGGAAATCAATTGCATTTCTTCGCGTTTTGCCGCGCCGACGAAGCAGTGACCGGCTTTGTTTGTGAATCCGGTTTTGACGCCGTTCGCGCCGGCATACTCGTGCAGAAGACGATTGCGGTTTGAAAAAGAATAACTGCGTCTGTCGCTTTTGAAAGTTGCGTGCGGTGTGGTTGTAAGTTCGATAAAACCGGGAACGTTCAACGCGTAGCGCGTTATCAACGCCAAATCATGCGGCGTTGAATGGTGGTCGCCCTTGTCCAAACCGTTAGGTGTTTCGAAAATAGTGTTTGTCGCGCCGAGCTGACGCGCTTTTTCCGTCATTTGCGCGCAGAATTCTTCGACCGTTCCGGATAAATGTTCCGCGATTGCGATTGCGGCGTCGTTTGACGATTCCAACATTAACGCGAGCATCAAATCGCCGAGCCGAACTTTTTCTCCCGGCGATAAATACATTTTTACTTTCGGCGCGCCCGCGGCTTTTGACGAAACCGTTACGATTTCGTCCATTCGTCCGCTTTCGAGCGCGAGTACCGCTGTCATAATTTTCGTCGTAGACGCCATTGCGAGCGGAGAATGTTCGTTCTTGCCCCATAAAACGCGTCCCGTTTCCGCGTCAATTAAAATTGCTCCGTGCGCGGCGACTTTCGGTTCTTCGCAAAGAACGGAAACGTTCGCGCAAAAAATAAAAATTAAAAACAAAAATAATTTGTTCATTTGAGACCTCCATAATTAAATTTTATTTTGCGCCGAAGCAAAAAAAGTATGCGTTTCATTTTGTTGACATTAGCAAAATAAACCGTACAATACATATATTAAAGAATTGTGCGGAGGAATTTTGGGATGAATCGAAAGCCGTTATTACTGGAAAAATGGGATTTTATTGTGTTACTTGGCGAATCAGGCGGTGGGAAAGGAACGCTTGTTCAAAATATAAAACGTTATTGGCTACCGGAGTTGTGGTCGGCGAGTATGGGCGAAATTTTCAGAAAAAAAGCCGTTGACGACCCCGAAATAAAAGAACTTACCGAAAAGGGCGTTTTGGTAAGTAATGAAAAGACTTGTGCAATTTTTCGCGAATTTGCGATTAAAAACACACCCGGTTTAATTGACGGTTTTCCACGCAATCGCGGACAGGCGATTGACCTTATTCGTTTCGCTAAAGATAACAACTGGCGCATACTCGTGGTTGACATAAACTGCCGAATAGAAAAAATTATAGAACGCCTTCTGGCAAGAAAACGCGCCGACGATAATTTGAACATCGTTTATCAGCGCCACACCGCACATAAAGAGTTGCACCCCGCCGTAATGGAAGAAATACGCACAAGACCCGACCTTTTCGATATAATTGACCTCGACGGCAATCATAATTCCGAAATTGTTTTCACCGCATTTTTACTTAGTGTTTTAAGACTTGTTGATATGTTGTACTTCTATGACATGACAGACATTAAAACAACCTTCGCCGTTCATGACGACGAAACCACCATTAACCCCGCAATCAACAGATGGGTTTGCGGGTTTTTGAAGAGTATTCAAAAAAAATTGAATGAGAAGTAACCGAAGGAGGTATTTTTATGGCAGCACATGAGACAGAAAGACGGCTTTCGGTACGAACAGGTTTGATTTGCATTTCGGCATCAATAAGCAACGACGGTGACAATTGGGAAAAGGTAGAGGGAAATGATATTTCCGACACCGGACTCAGTTTCATCGCGCAAACGGAATATCCGATTGGACAAATACTTGAGCTGGAGGGAGTGGCTTCCGACTACAGGGCGATTCACATGACAATATCCTGCGATATAGAAATTGTTTACACCGTCGCGCAACATGACGGAAAACATTTTTACGGTGCGCGTTTTAAGAGTATGTCAAAAGGACAGCACACGGGGCTCGGCTCGTTTATCGAACAAATGGTGACAAGATTTCCGCACGGGAACGACTAATGCAGAATGGATTTATTTGAAGAAAACCGCGAAAAGGCACGCAAAGAGGCTCCGCTTGCGGCGCGAATGCGTCCGATATCGCTGGATGAATGGGTCGGTCAAGAACATATAATAGGAAGAAACACCTTGCTTTCGCGCGCAATTAAAGCAGATAAGCTAGCTTCGCTTGTGCTTTACGGACCGCCCGGCACAGGAAAAACAACGCTTGCGTCGGTAATCTCATCAACGACGCAAGCTATTTTTATGCAAATAAACGCGACTTCGGCGGGCGTAAAGGATATCCAAAAAGCCGTCGAAGAAGCGAAATCCGCAATCGCGCTTTATTCAAAAAGAACAATTTTATTTATCGACGAAATTCATCGCTTTAACAAAGCGCAGCAAGACGCGCTTCTGCCGCATGTCGAAAACGGCACAATAATTCTCATCGGCGCGACGACCGAAAACCCCTACTTCGAAGTAAACAAGGCGTTGGTTTCGCGCTCAATGATTTTTGAACTCTTTCCTTTAACAATGGAAAATATTTTATCGCTGTTGAACCGCGCGTTGAAAGATAAACGCGGGCTCGGCGATTTTTTAATTTACGCGCACGAAAACGCGCTTCACTTTCTCGCGGACAAAGCTAACGGCGATGCTCGCGCCGCCTTAAACGCATTGGAACTCGCCGCGCTTACAACAGAACCGGATTCTGACGGGAAAATTATAATCGACATTGAAGTCGCGGCGGCTTGCATTCAAAAACGCGCACTGTTCTACGAACGTGACGGCGATAATCATTATGATACAATTTCGGCATTTATAAAATCCATGCGCGGCTCCGACCCCGATGCCGCCGTTTACTATCTCGCGCGAATGCTCTACGCCGGCGAAGACCCGCGCTTTATCGCTCGCCGCATCGTTATTTGCGCCTCGGAAGACGTCGGAAACGCCGACCCGCACGCACTGCAAGTCGCAGTTTCCGCCGCGCACGCCGTGCAGTTTATCGGTATGCCCGAAAGCAAAATCATCCTTTCGCAAGCCGTAACCTACATCGCCTGCGCTCCGAAAAGCAACGCCGTCACAACCGCAATCTTCTCCGCATTTGACGATGTGGAAAAAATTCAAATAAAATCGCTTCCTCCTCATTTAAAAGACGCGCACTATAAGAGCGCGGCAGATTTAAATCGCGGTGTCGATTACAAATACGCTCACGATTACCCCAATAATTATGTACCGCAACAATACCTCCC
>JAIRVD010000371.1 GCA_031254075.1 Clostridiales bacterium | reverse complement strand
TTCGATATCGTAATTGAAGAGATTGTCTTTGTTCGAATTGTAAAGAATCGAACCGCCGCGGCGCAGAATTCCCGTTGTGGAATTTCTGTCAAGTGTCATGAAATCATTTTTGTACAATCCCCGATAACCGAATTTATATCCGATTAATTCGCAATCCATCATGTTTGTGCAAGCGCGCACCATTGTATAGATTACCGCGTTAAGACCGGGCGCGTCTCCGCCGCCGGTTAAAATTGCAATTTTTTTCTTCCCCATATTTTTTTCCTTCCTTGAAAAATTTTAAATTGTTATCGCAAATTCTAAATCGTAAAATGCATTATGACATAAAAAAACATTTTTGTCTTGACATTTTACAAGAAATATTCTAATGTATTGAGACTTCTTAGCCCCGATTAAGAATATGCAAGTAAATTGGAGGAAACATCATGCGCACCACCCACATTACAAAACCCTTGGAAGTTCAGCGCAAATGGTTCGTTATCGACGCTGAAGGCAAAAACCTGGGTCGTCTTTCAACGCAAATCGCACACATTTTACGGGGGAAGCACAAACCCACTTTCAGCCCCTCCGTTGATGCAGGCGATTTTATTATCGTTGTAAACGCGGAAAAAATTGTTGTCACAGGTCGCAAATTAGACCAAAAAACCTATGTACGGCATTCCGGACATATCGGCAAGCGCAAAGAAACAAGCATGAAGGAAATGCTCAACAAAAAGCCCGAGTTTGTTCTTTCCCACGCCGTAAAAGGTATGCTTCCGAAAAACAATCTCGGACGCAAAATGTTCGAGAAGTTTCATTGTTATGCAGGTCCCGAACACAAGCATCAGGCGCAGCAGCCCGAAGTGCTTACACTTGACATTTAAGGAGTAGGAATATGGTTGTTTCTTACTATGGCACCGGCAGAAGAAAATCCGCGGTTGCGCGTGTGTATCTTCGTCCGGGCAAAGGAAATATTTTGATTAATAATAGAGGAATCGACGATTATTTCGGGCTTGATACCCTTAAATTAATTGTTCGCCAACCGCTTGAACTCACCGGAACCACAGCGAAATTCGATGTGAAGGTGAATGTCTTCGGCGGCGGATACACAGGGCAAGCAGGAGCAATTCGTCACGGAATTTCGCGTGCGCTTCTTATCGCAGACGACGATTTTCGCGCTCCTCTTAAAAAAGCGGGCTTCCTCACTCGTGACCCCCGCATGAAAGAACGTAAAAAATACGGCTTAAAGGGAGCGAGACGTGCGCCCCAATTCTCGAAGAGATAATGGCTTATCCCCCCCTGCGTTCCTCACGCAGGGTTCTAAATCCCCCCCTGAAAACCCCCGGCGTTCCGCCGGGGGTTTTGTAAAAGTGCAGGCATTTGCCAAAATTAACCTTTTTCTTGATGTTTTAAACAAACGTCCCGACGGCTATCATAATATTTTTTCTATAATGCAATCCGTGGACCTATGCGATGACTTGAAAATTTCCGTTTGCAAAAAAAAAAACGGGGGACAAGTTCATTTAATATGCAGCGATTTTGATTTGCCGACGGGTGAATCCAATCTTGTTGTAAAAGCAGCAAGTTTTTTACTTCGCGAGTTTAAGCGCGACGAAAATATAAATATTGTATTATTTAAACGCATTCCTGTTGGGGCGGGGCTTGCGGGCGGAAGCAGCGATTGCGCCGCGACGCTTCACGGGATAAATAAATTGCTTGACTTGCAAATTCCGTTCGCGGAATTATTGGAAATAGGAAAATCCTTCGGGGCGGATGTTCCGTTCTGCCTGACGGGCGGAACCGCCCTTACAGAGGGCATTGGCGAAATAATTACGCCGCTTGCACAACATCCCGATTGTTTTATTGTAATCGCCTGCCCCCGGATTCATGTTTCCACATCAAAAATTTTTAATAAAATCACCCCTGAAAATTATAAGAGCATAAATAACGAACAACGTGAAAAAATAATAAATAATTTTTCGTCTTTTCCGAGAATTGCAAAATCATTATTTAATTTTTTTACACCAATAACAGCAGGACAGCACCCCGAAATATATGATATAATGTCTAAATTTCGAAATATGGGTGCTGTCGGCACGGAAATGAGCGGAACGGGTTCTTCTGTTTTTGCATATTTCGAAAATAAAGACATTGCTGTCGAAGCATGTGATATAATGAAAAGGTCTGTAAATAAAATTTTTATCTGTAAACCGATTTAAGAAGGGATTGTTTTATATGAAAAAATTTTTTTTATTTGTACTTATTGCGATTTTATTCGCAATTCCGGCGCTTGCTCAGACAGCGATGTTTCGGGATGTTCCGCCTTCGCATTATGCATTTGATGCGATTAATTGGGTTTCGGACCCCGAGAACGGCGCGTTTATGGTCGGAGATGCAGGAAATAATTTTCATCCGAGCAGGCAATTAACCAAATTCGAGGCGGTGCCGATTTATGCGGTGGCGGCGGGTTTCAGTTATATTCCGGATGCTTTGCCGCCGGAGGAAAGGGATGTTTTCACGCGTTCGCTTGAGCGATGGGGTTCTTTTTTGGACGAGATGGCAGCGCAGTATTCGAGCTGGAACAGGACAGTGGACAGAGAAATCGCGTTTTTGCTGTATCGCGGAATCATAACGATGCAAGATGTTCAAAGTTTTGTTGCGCGCGAGGGAAATTCCGAAACGCGTCCGCTTTTAACGCGCGAGGAAGCCGTTGTATGGATGGTTCGTTTGGTTGGTGAGGAGGCAAATGCGCTTGCGTTTACGTTGCCGCCGCAAACTCCGTTTAATGACGACGCACAAATTTCTGCCGCGTATCGCCGCCATATATATCATGCGAGAGATATCGGAATAATTCACGGCTCAGACGGAAATATGAGCCCGAGGGCGCATTTTACACGCGGTGAAATGGCGACTGTGTTTTATAACGCGCTTTCAACGGGCGAGGAGCAAGCCGTTATGAACGCGGACGGTTCGCCGACGACGATTACGGGAACAATTTCGAATGTTCATATGGAAACTCATGTCAGCATAACAACGGCGACGGGAAGATATACCTTCGCCATAGCTTCGAACGCCGTGATAATGATTGATAATGTTCAGCGTACCGCGGCGTTTTTGCGTGACGGAATGACGGTTACAATGCTTGTGAATTCGGACAGACAGATAATCAGCTTGATGGCGCGTTCGCAAGCGGAAGCCGAAACAGCGGTTGCCGTGCGTTTTTCCGATGAGGGAACGATTTATGCTGTTGCGGCGACGCCGAGTGTTACGGTTAGCACGCGCCGTTTGCGCGCAAACGAACAAATCATTGAGGAGCAAAGAACATTTTCATACGCTCCGAACGCGGAGATTACTCGCGGCGGAACGGCGGTTCCGATTTCGGATATTCAAATCGGCGATATGGCTTCTTTTGAATATATCGGGAACGTAATTCATAAAATCGAGCTTGCTCCGCGCGAACGAGCAATTCGCGGCGTTTTAACCGAAATAATTATTTCCGACAGCGAAGCCCCCGTTTTGGTAATCGAAGAACGTAACGGCGGAATTCTGCGTTTAAGCGCGCTTCCCGATACGGAATATTCGCGTAATGATTCACGCGGAAATATCGCAAGCGATTTGCGCGTCGGTGATTCTGTTACGGCGGAAATTGAGTTGAATAATTTGTTGCGTATTCATGCCGTGGGTAACAGCCGCACGATCGAAGGCCGAATAACCGGAATTCGCATGACGGAAACCATCACCGAAGTGCTTATCACAAACGAAGACGAAACATTTTTGGTTTTTATCCGTCCCGGTATTTTTAATGCGTATAATTTGCGCCTCGGAATGGAAATTCGCGCAACACTTGACAGCAGCGATGTTTTATTGTTGGTTATTTTAAGGTAAAAATTTTAAATGCAGGGTGATATTTGTGTCAGACAAGAAAAACACTTATTCATCACCGCCAAAGCCCATAAAACTTAAAGCTCCGGAATTTCCGGAAGGTTACGAGCCGCCGAAACGCGGTCGCGGAATACTTCCGCAGCTTGATTCGAAGCCGGTCGGAATGCCCGGTCGCAAAACAGCCCCTCCTGAAGAGAAGGGGCTGGAGGCGTTTCGTGCGGCACAGCGTTCTTACGGTGCGCCGCGCGAAGCGGACGAGCATCGCCGCAGAATGCCGCCGCCTCCGCCGCAAATCAGACCGGGCGATTTTCCGAAAAGACAAAGACCGGGCGAACCGATTAAGGGCGCGAAAGCGCAACCCCAAAGGATTCGCCGCACGCCGTCTTTCATACAACATGTTTTGCAAATAAAAATAAATCCGTTATATGTTTCGGTTGCGGCTTGGAGCGTTGTTGTTATCGCGCTGGGTGCTTTCGCCGTATGGTTTGTTTCGGGCTTGTTCGTCGATAACGCGTATGCCGTTTATCTTGACGGCGAATTTATCGGATTTATTTCAATGCATGACGATGAACTTACCTCCGAGGAGGTTCATCAAAACGCGGTACTTAGCTTGCAGGCGGCGCGCGGCGGCGTTCGGGTACAGGTTCAGGAAACCATTACAATAGAACCAACGAGG
>JAIRVD010000291.1 GCA_031254075.1 Clostridiales bacterium | reverse complement strand
ACGGGAGCGTTAATTCCGCTTGCAGAGGTTGCATCCGTTGAATTTACAGATACACCGCAAACAATATCACGTCAAAATGGGCGGTACACGGTGACTGTTTCCGCTGTGCCAACAGAAGCTGAACGATTTACGGCACAAAGAGACATCATATCCGGCGTGAGAGAAATTAACTTCCCCGTTGGCGTTTCGTTGGGGCAAGCGGCACAAGCAGAAATGGTGTCAGAAGAATTATCTTCTTTGGGAATAGCGGTTCTTACGGCAATCTTACTTGTTTTCATGGTAATGGTAATACAGTTTGAATCTATACGACATTCGTTAATGGTTATGACGTGTATTCCGTTTGCCGGGATTGGTGCATTTTTCCTTATGTTTATAACAGGAACAACGGTAAACATGGTATCAATGCTCGGTTTCTTAATCTTAATAGGACTTGTGGTAAACAATGGCATATTGTTTGTTGACACAACAAATAAATACCGAGAAGAAATGAGTTTATATGAAGCGTTAATTCACACAGGAAAGACCCGATTACGCCCGATTCTTATGATAACGATGACTACGGTTTTAGCTATGTTGCCTTTGGCATTAGGGATTGGAAGCGGTGCGGAAATGATGCAGGGGTTGGGTATTACGGTAATCGGTGGGCTAATGGCTTCAACTATGCTTGCTCTGATTCTTTTGCCGACATTTTATCTTATGATTGACGGAAACCCGGAAAAACGAGCCGAGAAAAAAATAAAGAGAGAGGAAAAACGTGAGAAACAAATAGCCGCCAGAACACAAAAAACAAAGGCATGATAATGAAAGGGGCTATAATGGGGTGGTCGAGAGCATGGAAAACGCAGAAATATTGTGGCAAGAGTACAGTAAAACCAAAAGTATTGAAATACGGGAGAAGCTGATAATTCAATATGCCCCGTTGGTAAAGTATGTTGCCGGACGAGTATTGATACACATCTCGACAACCGCGCCAAACTGAGCAATTCTACAGCCTTAATTCTTCGCAACCCCAAAGAGCCACTTCCTTAATTCGCGGGTCATCATGGTCACAGTATTTTTTTATCAGGCTATGGTATTTTGAATCTCCGCCATTTACCATAATCCGTAAGGCATTGCATTTCCAAAGCCATATATCTTCTGGCTTGATATACCAAAATCGAGGTTGAACAATCGTATAATATGTTTTTTCGTCCATTTCCAATATGCTTTCCGGTTGTAAATATTTTTCGTATTCAGTTAACAGCGGAAAATCTATTTCGCCGGAGAATTTATTGTTCATCGGACAGACTTTTTGGCAGACCTCGCAACCATAAAGCCACGACCCCATTTGTTCTCTTGTGGCGGCATCGTGTGGGGCTTTCGGGTGGTATGAAAGTTGTGCCACACAACGCCCTCTATTCATCATCATACTGTCAGTCATTGCATTTGTCGGGCAAGAATCAACACAAACCATGCAACCCTCAGAGCATTCATCAGCAATAAAATTTTGGGGTGATGTATCATAATCAAGAGCCGCATCCACCGTCCATGTATGTATTACCAAGTTTGAACCGTGTTCAACCGAATAAATGAAGTTGTTACGCCCGAATTTTCCCACACCTGCCTTAGCCGCCGCCCATCGGTCGGGCAAACCGCCCGGCAATAAATTTATGCCGCTCATAATTAAGAACGCAGTAAATTCTTGGTTGCAACGATAATCTTCCGAATATTTTATTCTGTTATCAAAAAGGTAATGTCTGCCGATATGATTTGCTAAAGAATCCGGCACTTTATATTTTGATTGCCCCAGTATCGCAACGATGATAGACTTACCGCCCTCCGGCGGATTTACTAATTTATAAAGGGGCTTATAGTCCTCTGCCGATTCGGGAAAAGCCTTTACGCGCTCGTCCAAAGATTTACGGTATTCTTCAAATGGTTTTGCGGGGATTATGCCGCAAGCTGAATAACCGGCGCGTAAGGCTTTCTCTTTAATTTTTTCAGAAGTCACTTTTTCCATTTTTGTCATATCCTTTCATTGTGGTGGGCTAAACCCCCATATTTTTCAAAGTTACCACAGCGTTTGCCACTACTGCGAAACAAAATGTTGATTGATGAAAAAGAGATATGATAATATTTAAAAAGAATCCTCAACAACATTGGAGGGCAAAAATAAAAACGGCAAACCTAACGCCGCTCGGTTATGTAGAATTGGCAGACGGAGATTTGGCAATATTATCGAACAAGACATAAAAGTAACGGAAATAAAAAAAGGCATTTATTTCATTGTATTTCAGAACAGAGCGCATTCAGACCCGCCCATTCCCGATAGGTCTGTAGTATATTTCGGGCTTGGAATCGGTCATGCCAAAGGCAAACCCGCAAACCAAATATGGCTGCTTGCCGAAACCGTACCGTCTGTCATGCACGGCAAACTGTTTACGCGCTATATCCTAAAAGACGAAGTAACAGGCAAAAACCACCCCGAAAATTCGAGCATTATGTTTATAGACTTGGAAAAGCTATCCGAAGAAAACAGCCAAGCGGGAGAATTAGCCGCACTCTTTCTCGGCAAAAACCTCAACCCGCAAGACGAAGATGTAAAAACCATAGCGGCGGCACTTAAAGCAAGTTTTAACGATTTCAAAGATGATAAGAGCCATCGGTATGAAAACCCTTTTTGCGATTTTCATTCTTTTCTAAAAAATTGCACAAAAGTTTCTCCGCTCATTTTATTTGCTTATTGCGTTTCCTTAAATTGATAATATCATATAAATGACTATTCCTTCAATAAAAAATACGACATGTGATTCGTCATACTGCCTTGATGTAAAGCACTTCAAAAATTTTGTAGAAAATCTTTTTTTCTTAATATATAATTAGCCAAAAAATGAGAGGTTGATTAGTATTAATAATTATATTAAAGAGGTTCTTGAGAAAATAAAAAAGAGAGACGCGAACGAGCCGGAGTTTTTGCAGGCAGTGGAAGAAGTTTTCAAGTCGTTGGAATTGGTTGTCGAGAAGCACCCGGAATATCAAAAAATAGGGTTGCTTGAAAGGCTTGCGGAACCCGAGCGTGTAATTTCTTTCAGAATAAGTTGGGTTAACGATGCCGGCGAGGTTATGGTGAATCGCGGATACAGAGTGCAGTTTAACGGCGCTATCGGACCGTACAAGGGCGGTCTGCGCTTTCATCCGTCGATGAATTTGAGTATAGCTAAATTTCTTGCGTTCGAGCAGACATTTAAAAACGCGCTTACCTGCTTGCCACTCGGCGGCGGAAAAGGCGGCTCGGATTTCGACCCGCGCGGGCGTTCCGACGGGGAAATAATGCGTTTTTGTCAAGCGTTTATGACGGAGCTTTACAGGCATATCGGTCCGGACGTGGACGTTCCCGCGGGTGACATCGGCGTGGGCGCAAGAGAAATCGGATATATGTACGGTCAGTATAAAAGAATTAAAGCTTCTTGGGAAAACGGCGTTTTAACGGGAAAAGGTCTCTCTTACGGCGGTTCGCTTATTCGCCCGGAAGCAACGGGTTTCGGCGCGGTTTACTATGCCGCGGAAGTGTTCAAGCACGAAAAAGTTGATATAAAAGGGCTTACTTTCGCGCTTTCGGGTTTTGGAAACGTCACTTGGGGAACAGCTTTAAAACTTGCCGAATACGGCGGAAAAGTAGTTACAATAAGCGGTCCGGACGGCTATGTTCACGACCCGGACGGCATAAGCACGACGGAAAAAATTGATTATTTAACCGTAATGCGTTCTTCCGGACGAGATAAAGCGGAGGATTACGCGGTAAAATTCGGATTGCCGTTTCACGCGGGCAAAAAACCTTGGGAAGTGAAAACCGATGTTGTGATGCCATGCGCCACACAAAACGAAATTGCGCTTGACGACGCAAAGCAAATTGTTGCGAACGGAACAAAATACGTAATCGAGGTTTCGAATATGCCGTGCAGTAACGACGCAATGGAATATTTTCATAAAAGCGGCGTAATTCTCGCGCCGTCCAAGGCTGTAAACGCCGGCGGCGTTTCCACGTCTGCATTGGAAATGAGCCAAAACTCCATGCGGCTTGCGTGGACTGCCGAAGAAGTTGACGCAAAACTGAAAGCAATAATGAAAAACATTCACGACGCGTCCGCCGCCGCATCGAAAGAATACGGGCTTGGTTACGACCTTGTAGCCGGCGCGAATATCGCGGGTTTCAAAAAAATCGCCGAGGCGATGATTGCACAAGGAATAATATAAGCGAATTATTGAATAATGTAAGGAAATACGTTTAGAGGAGCGAGAAATGAAAAAAGAAAGAGTTGTAATAGACAGCGTTGCGAATTTGAAGGAAGCGATGGCGGAAGTGCGCCGTGCGCAGGCGATTTACGCAACGTTTACGCAGCAGCAGGTTGACGAGATTTTTCGTGCGGCTGCGCTTGCGGCGAATCATAAGAGGATTCCGCTTGCAAAAATGGCTGTTGAAGAAACGGGAATGGGCGTCGTTGAGGACAAGGTAATTAAAAATCATTACGCGTCGGAATACATTTACAATGCGTATAAGAATACAAAAACCTGCGGCGTTGTTGAAGAAGATAAGAATTTCGGTATGCGCAAAATAGCGGAGCCGATGGGAGTAATCGCGGCGGTAATTCCGACGACTAATCCGACGAGTACGGCGATTTTCAAAGGACTGCTCGCGCTTAAAACGCGCAACGGAATTGTCTTTGCGCCGCACCCGCGTGCGAAAAAATGCACTGCGGAAGCAGCGAAGGTTATTTACGACGCTGCCGTAAAAGCCGGAGCGCCTGAAGGGCTTTTCGCGTGGATTGAGGCACCGTCGCTGGATATGTCAAACGAGGTTATGCACAATGCGGATTTAATTCTTGCGACGGGCGGACCGGGCATGGTTAAGGCGGCGTATTCGTCGGGCAAGCCGGCGATTGGCGTCGGCGCGGGTAATGTGCCTGCGATTTTCCATAAGTCGATTGATATTCAAATGGCTGTAAGCTCGGTGATTGTTTCGAAAACATTCGACAACGGAATGATTTGCGCATCCGAGCAATCGGTAATCGTTGATGCGAAAATTTACAATGCCGTGAAAAAAGAATTTGTAAAGCGCGGTTGCTATATCTTAAATGAAGAAGAAGCGGAAAAAATAAGAAAAACCATAATTGTAAACGGCGCGTTAAACGCGAAAATCGTCGGACAGACGGCGGAAAAAATCGCGGAGATTGCGGGAATAAAAGTTCCCGTTAACACAAAAATATTAATCGGCGAAGTTGAAAGCGTTGAGTTCGAAGAAGAATTTTCGCATGAAAAGCTTTCGCCCGTTCTTGCTATGTACAAATACGATAAGTTTGACGACGCAATTGCTAAAGCCGACAAATTAATCAAAGACGGCGGATACGGACACACCGCGTCCATTTATATTGATACGAATTGCAAGGAAGACCTCGCGTACTTCGAAAACGCTATGAAAACCTGCCGCATCTTAATAAACACGCCGTCTTCGCACGGCGGAATCGGCGACCTTTATAATTTCAAGCTCGCACCGTCGCTTACATTGGGCTGCGGCTCGTGGGGCGGGAATTCGACCTCCGATAATGTCGGAGTGATGCATCTTTTAAATATTAAATGCGTAGCCGAGCGGAGGGAAAACATGCTGTGGTTTAGAACACCCGAAAAAGTTTATTTCAAAAAAGGTTCGTTAAAAGTCGCGCTTTGCGAATTAAAAGACGTTTACAATAAGAAGAAAGTTTTTATCGTAACCGACGAATTTTTATATAAAAACAATTACACAAAAACCGTCGAGCAATCTTTGGACGAACAGGGAATTCGGTATACGACGTTTTTTAATGTTCTTCCCGACCCGACGCTTGAGTGCGCAATCGAAGGCGCGAAGGCAATGGAAGCGTTCGAGCCGGATTGCATCGTTGCGTTCGGCGGCGGTTCCGCAATGGATGCCGCGAAAATAATGTGGGTTCTTTACGAGCATCCCGAGGTGAATTTCCTTGACCTTGCGATGCGCTTTATGGATATTCGCAAGCGCATTTATCCGTTTCCGAGAATGGGTGCGAAGGCGAATTTCATTGCGATTCCGACGACGGCGGGAACGGGTAGCGAGGTTACGCCGTTTGCGGTAATCACCGACGAATCCACCGGAATAAAATATCCGCTTGCTGACTACGAGCTTCTGCCGAACATCGCAATCGTCGATATCGACTACATGATGGATATGCCGCCGTCGCTCACTGCGGCTTCGGGAATTGACGCGCTTACGCATTCGCTTGAGGCGTACGCGTCGATGCTTGCGACCGATTACACTGACGGGCTCGCACTTACGGCAATTAAAAATATATTCAAATATCTGCCCGTCGCGTTCACCGACGGCAAAAACGAAGAAGCGCGCGAAAAAATGGCAAACGCTTCCACGATTGCCGGAATGGCTTTTGCAAACGCTTTCCTCGGAATTTGCCACTCGATGGCACATAAGCTCGGTGCGGCGTTCCATTTGCCGCACGGCGTCGCAAACGCTTTGCTCATTAATGAAGTAATTAAATTCAACGCAACGGAAAACCCAAAAAAAATGGGAACCTTTTCGCAGTATAAATATCCTAAGGCAACCGAGCGTTATGCCGAAATCGCTTCCTTCATAGGAATCGACGGCAAAAACGACGACGAAAAAACAAAAAAACTCATCGAAAAAATTGACGAGTTAAAAGCGAAAATCGGAATTAAAAAATCAATAAAGGATTACGGTGTTTCCGAAGCGGATTTCCTT
The DNA here is from genome assembly GCA_031254075.1 of Clostridiales bacterium. Lineage (GTDB taxonomy): Bacteria > Bacillota > Clostridia > Lachnospirales > WQUN01 > WQVC01. Next base: position 2,825 of record JAIRVD010000291.1, on the reverse strand, counting down.
GCGCAGCTTGACGGCATGGTTGAACAGGCGTTTGACGACCAATGCACGGGCGCAAATCCGCGCTATCCGCTGATGGAAGAAATGAAGGAAATGTATCTTAACGTATATCATGGAAAATAACGCAAATCAGGAGCGTGCAGCGCAAAAACCGCGCTGCTTGGAAAGGGCTGGCAAAAATGAATTTTGACCATGTTTTGGCAACGCGCGAACGAAAAACAATTTATCGTGACGGCGATAAATGCATAAAAAAATTTATAAAAGGATACTCCAAGGCGGATGTGCTTAACGAGGCTTTAAACCAAGCACGTGTCGAAGAAACCGATTTAAACATTCCCGCCGTTTTGGAAGTAACGATGGTTGACGGTTGCTGGGTCATCGTCTTCGAATTCATCGAAGGAAAAACCCTTTCGCAAATCATTGCCGAAGACCCCGACAACACAAAAAAATATATCGAAAAAATGGTTGACATCCAACTCGAAGTCCACGAACAGAAATGTCCTCTTTTGACCAACCACCGCGATAAGATGTTCCGTAAAATCTCACTCTCGGATTACGACCCGATGACAAAATACGAGTTGCAAACCCATCTCAACGGAATGCCGCGCCATAACAAAGTCTGCCACGGCGACTTTCGCCCGTCTAACATCATCATTACGCCCGACGACAAGCATTACATCATCGACTGGGCGCATGTAACAAAGGGCAATGCCTCCGCAGACGCCGCGCGAACTTATCTCTTGTACTTGCTTACCAACCGAAAAGAGGAGGGCGATTATTACATGAAAACTTTCTGCAAAAAAGCCGAAACCCCAAGACCCTATGTAGAACGCTGGCTGCGTATCGTCGCCGCCTCGCAATCGCTCAAGGGCAATAAAGACGAACAGGAAGTCCTCAGCCAAATTGTTAATGTAGTGCAGTTTTAAAATAGCTTCATCTCAAAAAACAAACTCGTAAGTATGCAACTCACGAGTTTGTTTTTTATTGTAAAATAATATCAATTTCCTCAACAGCTTTTTTGAATTTACTGTGCAGAAGATATTCCGAGAGTTTTTCGAGGGACAATGCTTTTTGTGTAGCCGAAGTCACGGATGATTGTGACTTAAACCGCATAGTGACGTGCGCCGCATCGGGAATTGACCCGATGCGGCGCGAAAGTGCCGGTGAGTTATCGACGAGAATAAAAATCTCGTCGTCTTTTTAATGTACATATTTTAGCACCCGTTGTATGATATACTTCATAACATTACAAAAAAAGGAAGGGGAAACAAAAATGTCCACATTAAAAATTGCCGAGGAAATGGCAAGGAGAATTCACGCGGGGCAAACGGACAAGCAGAACAAACCGTACATTGAACATTTGGAATTTGTTGCGAACGAGGTGGCGACACAGGAATTAAAAATTATTGCGTATTTGCATGACGCGATAGAGGACCATCCCGGTTTATGCGATTATAAAAAGCTGAGAGAAGAAGGTTTTTCGAAAGAAATAATCGCGGCGATTGAAAGCATAACGCGGCGGAGCGATAAGGACAGTCGCGAAAATTATTGGGATTATATCCGCCGTGTGGCTGACAATGACCTTGCGATTGATGTAAAGCTTGCTGATTTGAAGCATAATTCCATGCATACGCGTATTTCGAATCCTACGGAAAAAGACGAGGCGCGTTGGAAACGATACGGGAAAGCAAAAAAATATTTAAATGATGTAAAAACGTTTAAGGCGGAAGGTTTGTCGGTTGATATTAAAAAGCCGCCGTATTGCTATGTTTTGCACAGATGGTTGTACGGAACGCTTCAGGATGATTATACGAAAATGTGTGACGCCATTAAGCAGATTTTAGAAAACGCTTCAAAATCGGTATGTGCGTCGGCGGTTGTGCAGGGGCGTATAAAGAATTTAGACAGTTTCACCGAAAAATGTGCCCGTAAGGCATCAAAATACGGTCAGCAGCATTTTAAAATGATGACGGATTTATGCGGAACTCGGGTAATTTTGCAAACCACCGCACAAGTTGCGGATTACTGCGAGCTGGTAAAGCAATATTTTGAAATTGACTGGGCAAACAGCGAAGACACCGGCACCCGTTTGGGTAAGGCGGAATTTGGTTATATTTCGCAGCACTATGTAGTTTCTTTCAATAAAGATGTTACTAATATTTTGGGCGTCGAAATTAATCCGTTGGATTTTAAAGGAATGAAGGCAGAAATCCAAGTTCGTACATTTGCGCAGCACATTTCGGCGGACACACTGCATGACAGAATCTATAAATCGCTTGTGACGCCGCTGAAAGAACATATTCGCGAATCCGCAAGAATCGACTCGATGCTGGAAAACATAGACGCTATTCTTGCGCGGTTTGTGGATAAATTCGACCGATTCAGCCTTAATCAGACTTCGTATTTAACCGTAAGTAAAATTGAAGAAGAAATAAGTATTCTGGAAGCCATGAATTACGGCGAAGAACATGCGTTCACCCGATTTAGAAATGCCTTAAAAATGGCAGAATATCGGCGTTCTTTGGGGCATTACAAAGAAATGCAAATTTTGCTTGAGCCGTTTATAAAAGAAGTGGAAAACGGCAAACAGATATTGGACGAAACGAACAAAGCGCGCCTGTGGTTTGAATACGGTATTTCATTGCTGGCAGACCAAAAAATTGATGCCGACGAATGGATTGAAAACGCATTAAATCAATTTAAGCATTTTGAAAAAGACCGCAGTGATAAATGGTTGGAATCGCGCCGCTTTTATGTATTCATGCTGCTTACCGCCGGAACAATTGCCGAGGATATAAATTGGCTTGAACGTGCTTTGCGGGTGGATT
>JAIRVD010000234.1 GCA_031254075.1 Clostridiales bacterium | reverse complement strand
ATATGAGCCATGAAATACGCACACCTATGAACGCGATTATTGGTATGTCGGAAATATTAACGCGCTCAAACCTGTCCCCACGGGATATGGAGTGCGTAAACGACATCAGCGAATCGGCTCATTCCTTGCTGTCTATTATCAATGACATATTGGATATGTCTAAAATAGAGTCAGGCAAAATGAGCCTAAACCCTGTGCATTATGACTTCCCTTCGATGATGGATAATGTTGTTTCGATGTTTACCTATGTGGCTAAGAAAAATGGCCTCGCGTTCCGGTTTGAAGCGGAAGGGGAACTGCCAAAATACCTGTACGGCGATGATGTGCGCCTGCGGCAAATGCTTATAAATCTCTGCGGCAATGCCGTTAAGTTTACCGAAGAAGGCTTTGTGCGATTGAAGTATTCAAGCGACGGCAGCAATATGGTCTTTGAAATACAGGATACAGGCGTCGGCATAGCCAAAGAAGATATACCCACCATATTTAATGATTATGAACAGTCGTCCACTTCAAAAAACAGATACATTTCCGGCTCCGGGCTTGGGCTTGCCATCTGTAAGAGGTTTGCCGAGATGATGGGCGGCAATATTGAGCTGCAAAGTGAGTACGGAAAAGGGAGCTGTTTTACAATAACAATCCCCATTGTCATGGGCGATCCGTCCGAAATCAGCGTTAAAGACCATTGGCATGAAGAAAAGACTATCCGCGTTGATAATGCTAATATTCTGATAGTAGACGACAATGAGTACAACCTAAAGGTTGCCCACGGTTTGTTAAGCCTTTATGGAATTGACGCGGATATGGCCGACTCCGGGCGAAAGGCGATAGCCAAAGTGTCCGAGAAAGAGTATGACATTGTATTTATGGATCATATGATGCCGGATATGGACGGTATTGAAACCACAGCGGAGATAAGAAAACAAGGCGGGAAGTATATGGACGTTGCCATTATCGCGCTGACAGCCAACGCGATAAAAGGGGCAAAGGAAATGTTTTTGGCAAACGGCTTTAACGAGTTTATTTCAAAACCCATTGAAATGCCGGTGCTGACCGAGGCGCTAATAAAATGGCTGCCCGAGACCAAAGTGCGGGAAATAACACAAGAAGCCAAAGCAACCGATGACAGCGGAGCCTACGATGATTTTATACAGACCATGTCCGGCATAGATGAGATAGATACGGAAACCGGCTTACGCCGCGTAAACGGCTTAACAGATATGTATATTGGCAACCTAAAACTATTCCATCGGAAACTCGCCGCCGATGGGGAAAAAATGTCCGCATATCTTAGCGATGGCGACATAAAAGCATTTTCCATCATAGTACACGCGATGAAGTCCGTCCTTGCCGGTGTGGGCGCGGCAGGTTTGTCCGATACCGCCTATCGGTTGGAAACAGCCTCAAAGGATGATGACGCCGAGTATTGCAATGAACATTTTCCTGATTTTATAGAAAACCTTTTAGCGCTGCACAGTAAATTGAGCCTGATTTTCCCGATGGAAGAATCAGGGAAAGAAGAAAAAGAAAAGGGCGATGCGGCATATCTCACCGAGAATGTGCAAAAAGCGATTGAAGCCATCAATGATTTTAATGTAGATAGCAGTATAGATATGGTAAGCAAATTGACAGCTTATGATTTCGGCGGCGATGTAAATACGATGTTGACTGCCGCGCTGACAGCCCTAAAGCAGTACAATTATGATGAGGCGAAGAATTGTTTAACGGGTTTGTTAAGCTCGGCTGGGGTGTGAACAGTAACCGGAATAGCCTTCTAAAACAAAGCAAAACAGTGTTTTTCTTGCGTTTATGCAATTCCTTTGCTAAAATGAAGTTAATAAAGTTGTGGGGGAATTATGGGCGAAGAAACCAAGCAAGCGGATATAGTTCAAGAAAGCGACAAGCAAGGAAAGGTTTATTGGCATGACGCTTTCGCAACGGCATTAGAGTTAGAACTTTACGATTATGCCGATTCACTGACCTTTGAAAGTGAGTATCAGCTTAATAAAAAAGCATTAGAGGTTGACGTACTCGTAATCAAAAAAACAGCAGATACCTTGATTAACAAAAACATCGGAAAAATATTTAAGCGTGTAAATTTATTCGAGTACAAATCCGAAACAGACAATCTTACCGTTTGGGACTATAATAAAGCCATTGCCTACGCCATGTTATACTCCGCTCACAATGAAGTGCCAAAACAGGATATTACCGTCAGTTTCGTTGTAACCCCAAAACCGATAAAGCTGTTCGATTATCTTGAAAACGTAAACGGTGTTAAGATTACAGAAGCCCAAACAGGCATATACTATTTAAACGATACCGTGACGATTCAAATAATCGAAAGTAAAATACTGAGCGCGGAAGAAAATGTTTTCCTAAAAAATCTACGAAGCAATCTAACCCGAAAAGATGTAAGCGAGGTACTCAATGCTTACGAAAAATATGGCAAGATTGATAAAATCAACATATATCTTAATCGCATAGCAAAAGCAAATAAGGCAATATTCATGGAGGTGTTTGAGGTGAGTGCCACCGCAAGAGAAGCATTTTGTGACTTAGTAAAGGAAATTGGGCTTGAAGAACAAATTGAACAACGGGGGCGAGAGGACAGCAAACGTGAAACAGCCCTTAAAATGTTAAAAAAGGGTTTTGATTTAAACGATATTTCCGAAGTCATTAACAAACCAATTGAATGGATACAAAGCATAGCAACGTAATCCTAATAAGTCTCCTATGTTTCTTAATAAACACGCCCGAAATAAGCGATAACACCGCCTATTATCGGGCTTTTTTATTGTTCAAAATATAAAAAAATTTCATCAATAATAACTGATCATACGGTTGAACATCTCCCAAACCTGCTCCGGCGAAGCACCTTTAACATTTACCTCTACAACCGCATCACCGTACAAAACGCTGAATCGCATACGCCAACCGGGGGTATCACTTCGGTCTGTATCCACCCAATACGCCCTTGCTTGAATAATATCAAGGGTTAAATCTTCCGCACGAAACACGGGATTTAACACATAGTCCCGTAGTTCCGTCGGCACGGAATCAGCCCACGGAATCGGGTACAACTCCATATCATACTTTACACGCTCATCCGGTGATGCGATGCGTTCAAGGTCGTAATCCGTCGCCTTGGAAACACGCCAGTCGATGTAATCGTAATCAAATCTTATACTCCAATAAACGGAAAGGTTGTCAGTGTCTTGATTGATGAACCGCCGCGCTGATTCAAAGCCAAACCGGGATGGGACGTTCTCCGGCAGATACATGCCGAAGTCGGGGTCAGAACGCGCTTCGCTCAACGTCAGGCTTTCGTCGCGGAGTTCCGGTATCACAGGATCGTTCAGAACGCTCAAGTCCGCCGGGCCGTTACGAATGAGGGCATTGACTACCTCGGTCAAACGGTCTTGTCCGCGATTATATCCGCTCTCCTCCAGATTATTGACTTCTATAGTGATATCATAAGTGACCTCATCCATAACAAACGCAGCCATATATATCGGCATTCCTCTAACCGTTTCCGCGGTAACAAGAATGCCCGCCACATCAGAAATTATTGGTTCGGAGTCAACGTAGGAATAATCCCTCATGCTTCCGCCGCCCGCTCCAACGACTTCTATTTTTGTGAACGTAAGATATTCATCGTTAGCCCCCCATGTTTCGTTGTCATACGCCACGACACTGTGCAAGGAACCGTCTCCGAAATAATGAGCGGTAGCCGTGAGAGTAAGAGGGAAATCCGGGAACACCGCTCTCAGTTGCTCATCGGTAAGCTCATACCAAAAATGACCGGGTATATAAGCGCGCTCTGATGATATTAATGAGTCAACATAATTCAGCGTCAGCGAATACAATGGGTAGACCGGCTCAGTCGGTTCGGGAGTGTTGGTCGGCTCGGACGGTTCAACGGTCACGCCGCCATTTTGCGGCGGCGCTTGAACTGTCAGTCCGGTATTACCGGGCGAAACCACAACAGGATTGTCAAACATTCCGGGCATCGCCCAAATACACAATAACACTATCGCCAAACAAGCCGCTAATCCCGCATACTGATATATCGTTCGCTTCTGACGTAGCCGGTGCGGTTTTTGATTCAATAGTTTCATGATTCTGCCATGCTGTTCGTCATCTACCGTTATGCCGTCTAAATATTCAATGTATTTATTCATTACGATTCTCCTCCCAAAAAAACTTTGAGCATGTTACGCGCCCGTGTGAGATGACTTCTCACCGTTGATTCTTTTTGCTTGGTGATATCCGCTATTTCTTTAGTTGAATAGCCTTCATAGTAAAACAGGCAGATTGCGGCCCTATACTTAGGAGGCAGGGCGGATATGGTTTCTATCATGGATTGCTGTTCATTGTCTTGCGCCGGGTATATGTCAAGAAGCGGCTCGGTTTTCTTCCTCCAAGGAGAACGCAACCGACTGCGGCAGTGATTTACGGTTACCCTCGTAAGCCAAGCAGCTTCATGTTCGACAGATTGGAAAAAAGGTGCTTTTTCCATATACTTGAGAAAAACATCCTGCATAATATCCTCCGCGTCCGCCTTATTACACATGATAGCGACAGCATTCCGATATACCTTGTTTTCATGTCTCCGCACAAACTCTTCCATACAATCCACCGGCCGGTTGGATTTATAATTCACATATCTCACTCCCTTCACTTCATATACGCTTTAACATGGCCAAATGCTGCAAGAGTAAAGCTTGCACAAAAATAAAAACCCGACGAACACCAATCACGGAATTTTCGCCGGGTTTTTTAGTTGCCTAAAATTTTTTTAATTAATCAATAACGGTGCATTAGACGTTTCAACAGCGAGTTTTACTTTTTTCGCAACTTTGTCGAAGCTTACGCTGCGGGCTTCTACCAGGGAGGGTTCGTTGATTAGGTATTGAAGACCGGTGAGACCTATGCGGATTTCGCTCATTGCGGCGTGGGCTTTTATGTGGTAGCCGAGGTCGGGTGCGGTGGGGAGATTTATGTTGAGTTTGGCGTTGCCTGTTTCTACGCTCCAAATGTAGTCGGAGTGTTTGGCGAATTTTGACATAAGGATTGAGAGAGAGCTGTTGTAATTGGAAAGTTTAAGCTTTGCGACGTCGAGTTCATCGGCGTCCATTGTGCCGTTCATATTTTCGATTGACGCGCTTTCGGCAAAGATGTTTGAGACGGTAAAACGTCCGTTGCTTGAATCGGCGGAAATATTTCTGGCGGAAAGAGCGGAAATAACGGTGATTCCGTTTGCGTTTGAGAAGCGCATATCATTTGCGGATAATGATGACGCATCGAGTGCGCCATTTATTCCGTCGATTTTGATTACGCCGAATGCGCGTTCGGGAACATATGCGTCAATTGAAACAACAGTAAAATCATCGGGTTCATACTTTAAAAAATATTTTCCGCCGAGTTTAACCAGTTCGATGTAAGCGTTGGCGACTTTCGCCCTGTACGAAAGACGCGCCGTAATTTTATCGCCGTTATAACCCTTTACTCGAATGTCACCGTTCATGCACGAAATATTTAATTCGTTATGACCGCCCGGTTCGACTGTCATTTCAATTTGCTTTTCGACTGTTCGCCCCGCAGGTGCGGAACGCGCAGGCGACGCAGGACGTGACGACGCTTGCGAATGTGAATGAGAAGAACTTGTAGCCTCGGTGAACGCATCCGAAACGCGTTCTGCCGCTCCGGCGATTGTCTTCGCAACTCCACCCGCAAATTTTTCGACCTTAGGTTTTGCCTCGCGCGCAAAACTTTCGAATTTCGCGCCCAAGTCATCAAAACTCACGCCCGAATGCGAACCCTCGGGACGAGTATTTCTTGCATATCCGTCATACCGCCCCTCGGAAGAATGCGGCAACGGCGGCGGTGGCGGCGGCGGCGGAGTCGGACTCACGCTTCCGCCCGAATCAATTGCCTGCAATAAATTCGCGGCTTCTGTCGCGGATATTTGACCGTTTTCAATCATTTTTAAAATGCGCAATTTTTCATTCATATCGAAACCCTCCCGGTTTTTAATTATCGGTGATAATTTCAATGGCAGTTTCGGCAAGAAACCCGAGAACGCCTGTGACGATACTCGCGGATGTTTCCGAACTCATGCCGCCGGACGAACGGCGTTCGCCGGAACGCCCGCCGCTTTCCGCTCCGGAATCATACGGCGCAGACGGAATAACGCGCGAATTAAGCACGGCTTGCTCGGCTTCCCCTTCGGACATACCGTCAGCAATCATTTTGCGCATCCGCATATGTTCCGATGTCGTCAAATTTGGGCTCATGCAAATCCCTCCGCGACTATATACGATGCTTCCGAAAATTTTCTTCCTAAATCAATATATTAAATAATCCGGCAGAACCAAAACATAGTTTTCATATGTTACACCGTCTGCTTCGAAAGCCGAAAGCGTAATGCCGTGTTCGGGAATGGCTGTGTATTCGGCGATTAGCCCGACTATAATGTTTTCCAAAACATGCATGTCAACACCTGAAACCTCGCCGTTCATTTGCATAATGCCGTATTCGGCGGCGGCTATCGGGAATAAAAATTTCATGGAAATCGGATAGGTCGCGATTCGCCCGTTCATATTTCGTTCCGCGAGATTGTTTTTCAATTCATCAATGAGCGCGGGAAGATTTTCTGTTTCGTAATAAGGAGAATCATCGGAAAGCCGCACCTCATACATACCGATATCCGCCGGATGCGGTTCAAACCAATTCGAATACAGCGGCAGATAAATAAATTCCAAACCGCACCACGACCAATGCACTCTTTCGTTGTCCAATCCGAAAAGCACGATGTCCGTTCCGTATTGTTCAATCAACGGCGGAATCGTCGCTGTCATAAACGAGTCATAACTGCTTCCGCACTCAATCGCGCCGTTTATATCAACTGCCGCAAATCCAAGCCCGATTTCCGCGCACAGCTCACGCATAAAATTCATGCTTAGGCGTTCGTTTTCCGCGTATTCCTCGAAATCTTTTTTGTCCTCGTCGCTGACCCATTCAAAGCCTTCATAAAAATATATCAATGTTTGCGCACCCATCTCCGTTGCCATCGCCGGAAAATTTCTTGCAATTGCAGCCGAATCAACTTCCAAAACCAAATCGGCACGCAAATCTATTCCGGCGGGGAAATAATAATCTATATAAATTAAAAAAATATCATCCCTTTGCTTTTGAATATCTTCTATTGCACCAATTCCGTAATCATATATCAGCACGCTTATTTCACTGTTTCCGCTAATTTCGTTTACGATAGAATCGTAATTTTCATTCCATTCCCAAGAATAAATTATTATGTTTTCTTCTCCGTATCTTTCCAAAATTTCCAAAACCCAATTGCCGTGTGATTGGAAATGGAGCGAAGAGACTAACCACTCATTTGCGATAATTGCGATTTTACCGGGCAGCTCGGGATAAAAGCGCAAAATTTCAGGTTCTTCCGGCGAAGGCGTTGGCGAAGACGTAACAATTTCCGCCGATTCATTTTCTTGAAATACAACAACAACTTCTTCGCTGCTGCAAGCCGAAAAAAATATAACACAAAACATCAAGAATAATTTCTTCATTTATATTGCCCCCTGTATTTTTTCTTAGTGCGAATGTCTTCACCGAAAAATTTTATCATTTGATAATTGCCGAGAAAGCGCGAAACCATACGTTCGGAATAAATTGTTGCCAAATCATTTGGCGAAAGATTGGTGGAAATGACGGTCGGTTTTCGTGTAAGAAGGCGCTGATTGATTATATCAAAAAGCGCGGCGGAAGTAATAACGGTAGGAACCTCGGTGCCGAGGTCGTCGAGAATCAGCAGGTCAACGGTGTCAACGGCGTTGAGCATTTCGTCGGGAGAATCAAGCGAGTCACGGTTAAAACGTGAATTTTCGATTACTTTGCAAAGGCGCGGCACAGTAAGATATAAAACGGTTTTCCCGATATCAAGCAAATCTTTTGCGATACAGTGGCAAATGAAGGTTTTTCCGAGCCCTGTTTCGCCGTAAAGTAAAAGATTGGCGAATTCGTCATCGAATTTTTGCACGAAAGAAATTGCCATTTTATAATTTATTTCCATGCAACTGCGCGGAGAAAGCCCTTCATTTTCGATAATTTTTTCGCTGAACAGGCGGATATCGAAATTATCAAAATTTTCATCGCGCAAAACCTCGCGCATGTTGGAGAGAGAATAATACTCGTCGATGAGTTTCTGTTTTAAACAAGCGCACGCAACAATCGGATTCGCGCCCAATATGTAACCTGTATCCGCACAGTTTGCGCAACTGTATTGCGGAAGAAAATAAGTTTTCGCCAAACCTTTTTTTGAAATTAAAGAAAGACGCTCCTCTTTCAAAGCATCTGATTTTTTTCGTGCTTCCTCAAGAGCGTTTGCGTTCCCCGATAACGCAAGCCGCGCAAGAGTCAACCCGATTTCACCTAATTTTTTTTCTATTTCCTGCAAACGCGGAGTTTTTTTAAAAGCCTCCATGCGGCGTGCTGCGAAATCTTCCTCCGCATGTTCCCTTGAGGCTTCAAAATTGCGCATTCCTTGACGATATGCGTTTTGGTATCTCACTCGGTACACGCCCTAGTTTTTATATTTCTGCTCTAAATATGCTCTTTCTAATTTTTCATATTGAGAATAATCTATGTCACGCTGATTAAAATTTATAAATCGGTTGGATTTTGGTTTCGCCGCCGTAACGGGTGTAATTTTTTTATTTTTTTGCATAAATTCTTCATCGGCTGCGGAAACCTTTTCTATTGTTGAAACTCCCGCCTTATGCCATTCGGATAAAATTTTATCTACATATTTAAAGTTGGGCTTTGCGAGCTGTTCAACACAACGGTCGCAGGCTTCCGTTATTAATTCAAGCGGCATATTCCATTGATGCAGCCATTTGCGCATATATTTTCGATGCGTCGGTGTCGGATAGCCGGAAACTTGTCCCATATGCTGCAAGATTGTTCGATAATCGCGGTCGAAGCTTTGCACGTATTCCAACGCGTCTTCGAGGTCTTTTATTCCGTTGTCTGCCCAATCTATCGCGCATTTTTCAATATAACGAAGACTTCGATGGTCGTTTTCGGCGCAATAAGTAAATAGATACTCTATCACTTCAATCGGCAAACGAAGCCAATCGTAAAAACTGAA
>JAIRVD010000065.1 GCA_031254075.1 Clostridiales bacterium | reverse complement strand
AAATCTCCGCGTTCCTGTTCCACAATCGGCACGCAAGCGGCGTTGAGTCAAGTAATATTTTCGTGCGTTCAAACTCATTCCGAAATTCCGCATCCTGCTTCATTTACCCCTCGCCCCCTCAATGCGAGTATATATTAAATAAAAAACAATTAAAACACTTGTTATTAAATAATTTCTATTTATACTCACAATATGATAAATTTAAAAGTTTATGGATATGAGCTCTCGGAAGAATTTTCCGACAAATTAATTCCCGGCAGAATTACGGAATTACATCGCGAGCGTTACACCGTGATTACGGAACGCGGAGAAGTCTCCGCCACGCTGAAAGGAACATTTTTTCATAACGCCGAGGTGCGTGACGACTTGCCATGCGTCGGTGATTTCGTTCTGCTGCAATATAACGATTCGGGAACCTCGCTGATTGCAAAGCTTCTGCCGCGCCGCACGAAATTTTCCCGCGCGGATTTCCTCGGACACAAGGCGGGGCATGTTAAAACTGTTTACGAGCAGTTAATTGCGGTAAATTTTGACTATGTATTTATCGTGACTTCGCTTAATTGGGATTTCAACGTAAACCGCGTGGTTCGCTACCTTACGCAAACAAGACGAAGCGGCGGCGAACCCGTAATCATTTTGACAAAAGCGGATTTAATCGACGAATATGAATTAGAAGAAAAAATTTCGGAAGTACAATCTGTTGCGCCGGATGTTCCCGTTCACGCGGTCTCCTCTCACACGGGCTTCGGAATGGAAAATCTTAACAAATACCTTCGTCCCGAAAAAACCGTTGTGTTTCTCGGAATGTCCGGCGTCGGTAAGTCTTCTCTCTTAAACGCATTGATGCAACAAGACGTTATGGACGTAAAAGCCATCCGCGAAGACGACAGCCGCGGACGCCACACAACAACCCATCGCCATCTCTTCATGTTGCCGTGCGGAGCAATGGTAATCGACACACCCGGTATGCGCGAACTCGGTCTCTACGACGCGGAAGAAGGCATTCGAGCCGTATTCTCCGACGTCGAAGAACTATTCTCGCAATGCAAATTCTCAGACTGCCGCCACCAATCCGAACCCGGTTGCGCCATACGAGCCGCACTAAAAGACGGCTCCCTCTCAAAAGAACAATGGCAACGCTATCTAAATCAAAAACGCGAAACCAAATTCATAGACGACAAAACCGCCGCCATACGCGAAAAGAAAAAAATGGGAATGGAAATCGCAAAATTCTCAAAAAGCCGAAAAACCCGAAGACGTTGAGTTTTCGGGTTCACGGCGCATGAAAACGCGGTAATTTCCTCATCAAGCGATGATATGTTTTGCCGAAAAATCTCCACGGCTTCCGACGCGTCGCTGTTACATAAAATTTTCGATATCTGCTTCACCGGAACACGCAACTTGCGCAACACAATTATCTGCCGCAAGCGATTCAGCGCGACCTCGTCATATACACGATACGCATAGTCGTCCTTGCGCAAACTGCGCTCCAATCACCGCTTCGTCCGAATTTCAAACGTGCGTTGAAGCGTTCGCGACGTTTGAAATTCGTCTCTGCGGGTTTCGGGGGTTGCCTTTATTGCCTGAACATTTCATCAAGTAATTCCTGTTGCGGTCCGTAGAAAAATTTAATTGCTTGCATAACGTTCATTTCGCGGTTCCAAAAGGTTTCGGCAAAATTTCCGAGAACCCAATAGTACATACCCGCAACTCTGCCGATATCGGAAACGGCAGTGTTGCCCGCGTGAATTGCGCGCTGAACGTCGCCTTCAGTCGGGAGGTTTTCGCGCAGCCATTCGATGCCGTCGGTTTCGAGAAGCAAATTCGGTTGGTCGCCGGACCAAGACCAGAGTTCTTCCAAAATGATAAGAATATCCGCAATGTCCCATTCTGTTCCGACGGGAACGGAGACGCCTTGACGAAATCCGGTGAGCCAAGTGCTGCCCGTTGTATTGTCAGGACCTGTCGGGAACGGAACAAACGCGTAATTAAAATCGGGCGGTCTATTTTCAAACGCCCAAATGATTGCGACAAACAACGCCGAATGCCCTTCATCATAGGCGCAATAGAAATTTCTGTCCCAGTTTCCGTTGTCCATAATGCCGCCGTATTCTGACGCCCAAAGAAATTCGTTAAAGATAATTTGGGAAAATTCCAAAGCAGCAACGGTGTTCGGATGGAAAAAGCCGTAGTTAAAATCCGAATCAACCATAATGCCGTCGTTCGCGCCGATTAGATGCTGAATAATTTGGCCGGGCTGTCCCGCGATTCCGAATTGGTCGAGTATTCCGTCGCCGTCTATGTCTAATGTTGCGCCACGCATAATTTCAAGCATCGCGTCCCATGTCCATTCGCCCGCTTCGTATAAGTAAACCGGATTCGGCAACTTGTTTGCGTAGATTATATCTAAATTTACGCCAAGCCCGTAAGCCTGCGCGTCAATGCCGTTCTGATTAATCGCCCAAATATGTTCTGTATCGCGCATTGCAACCTGCGTGTAAATTCTTTCGCCCAAAAGGTCGGACGAAGGTAAATCCGCGCTGTCCCACGGCTGAATATAATTGTACCGAGCCATAAGCTGCATCCAATCGTCAAGATACACTACATCGGCAAATGGTTCGCCCACCGCAACGCTCGCGGCAAGTTCCGAAACAAAATCTTCGTATTGAACAACTTGAACATCAAATCGCACATTAAAAACTTCTTCAACACGGCGAGCGTTTTCCCAAACCATTTGCTCAAGCTCGTAATTCGATGATGTTGTTCTGTCGTGCGGATGCCACGCAATCGCCGAAATCGGATTCTGCCACCACGCGCCGATTGTTAATGTACGTCCGCCGAAATCACGCACCTCGTGAATTCTTCCGCCGGTGTGTCTTCCGACAATCACCGTGGACGTCGCTACATTCCAATCCACACCCAGCCCGATATTCGTTAACACACCGCGAAGCGGAATCATTGTTCGCCCGTCAATTATCTGCGCCGGAACATCCAAATAATGAAGCTGACCGTTAATCGTAAACAACGGACTGTCAACTCCGATGTAAATGTCATAATCTTCGCGTAACAAACGAACAACACGCGTTTCCGCATTCCACGAAACCGTAAAGCCGAGCCGCTCAAAAACCCCGCGCACGGGAACAAGCGTCCTGCCGTCAACGATTGTTGCTCCCTGCCCTTCAAACACGACAGGCTCGCCCTCGACGGTTACGTTAATTTCATTCGCGCAGACCGACACCGATGTAAAAAAAATTGCGACTAACGCAATTAAAAAATTTTTTTTATTCATCACAATACTCCTCAATTTTCGGGCAGCCAATCGGAATCGCCGTACAGTTCTCTCCAAGCTTCGGCGCGTTCGTCGATTATCGCCTGACCGCCCGATGCCAGGTATTCCGCCATTCCAATATCGAAAACCGCATCGAAATCGGCGACGGAAGCGTTAATCGCGCGATTCAAAACACCGTTGCCCATTCCGTTAACACCGCTCAACTGAATGCCTCGTGCTTCGGCGGCAATTGGGCGAGTGACAACACGCGGAGCAGTCCACGCATGACGCAAACTCATATTAACGGTGGTTCCGACAATTCGCGGGTCAATGCCTACATAGTTGTGAGCAAGAATAGCAAGGTCGGGATTATTAAGCGTCGGAACTCCGTTGAAAGTGAACAGCAAATCGAAATTGCGCAAAGAAGTATGAATCATATTGTCCGGTATATCATCGTGCGGAATTGCCGTATATATGCCGTCAATTTCTTCGTAGTGAATGCCTTCATATCCAAACATCAGAAACTCGCGGGTCGCGGGTTTGCTGATAAAATCCAGATAAAGTAAACTTGCAATCGGTTCGGTGTTTGTTTGCGGGAAGAAAACAACGCGGTCTGTTCCGTGCGGAATCTGCATTCTTACAACGCCGGCGTCATTTTCGAACGGCGCGACGGGAATAAAATACGCATGTTCGCCGACAAACTGTTGAAGATTCGTTATAATTCCGGGGTTAGGGCGGAACGGATAATCCCAGTTTCCGCTGAACGCGCCGACATATCCCATCATGATTAATTCGTCGCCGATAGGGTCATTATTTTCATGCAAACTGAAATCGCGCCAAATAAGTTCGTCATTGTACCAGCGGTTCAAAACGCGCGCGCCCTCCTTAATTCCCGGATACATAAAACGTCTGTCGTCGTAACCGTAAATAAACCATTCTCTGTCCGTGATATTGTGCGGAATAAACGACGTCAAAACTGGGTCGCCGGTCCAACCCACATCGCGCGTAAGCCGATACGGAATCATATTTTTCGCGTCATTACCGAGAAGCAATTTTGCGTTATCGCGAAACGCAATCAGCATATCTTCAAACTCCCGGCGCGTTGTCGGCGGCTCTAAATCAAGCGCATCGAGCCAATCGCCGCGAACAAAAGTTGCTGTACGCAGCGCGTTATTATAATGTCGCGCGGTAAATGCCGGCAGTGTTCCGTTTTCCGGGTTGCGTTGCCACCAAAGAATATCACGCCCCTGTAACTCTGTGAAGTTCGGAAAAAGGTAAGAATGTTCGGCAATCAGCGGAGCCAAGTCAATGATTCCGCCCATGTTGAAAAATTCCTCAACCATCGGATATTCAAATGTATAGGAAATATCGGGAGCAGTTCCCGTTGATAAGAGATTATCCATGTAATATCCTTCTTCCCAACGCGAAATTTCTACAAATGAAACTTCTATGTTGTGAAGACGCAGCATTTCCGATTGAATCCATTCCGCCCAGTAACTTTCGGAAATATGCGGCTGACGCAAATCATCGCGATTCC
>JAIRVD010000213.1 GCA_031254075.1 Clostridiales bacterium | reverse complement strand
TGATTTCTTTCTTGGTTAATTTCGGCAATGTACACGCATCAGCGGGGTTTACGCGAATTTAACCCAACTTAACGGCTTGTTGTAACGCCTTGTGAAGAATTCCGTGTATGCCCCTTATTGATTTAGGAGAAAGCCCCTTGCGGTCGTTAAAACCCTTGTGCAACTCATTTATCAGTTTTTGAATTATTTGGGGAGAAAGGGCAGTCAATTTTATTGCGGTTAGATTCATTTGGAATATCGCAGTTTGTCAAAATTTGAGAGTTTTTTCACGCTCAATTTCGGTAAATTTCAAAAAAATAAACTTCATTTTTTTGCGTTTTTGGAATTTCCGAATTACTGTTTTTTGCATTTTTATTTTTTGCATTATACAATCATCAATAACTAAAAAGATATTGATGTGCGATAACTTAAAGAGTATAATAATGCTGTTGGGAGGGAACGTTAACCATGTATGAAATTATTTTTTACAAAGACAAAAACGGCAACGAGCCAATATTTGATTATATTCAATTGCTTAATGGTCGGCCGGATAAGGACAGCCGAATAAAGGTGAACAAGATATACGAATACCTTGATGTATTGGCGAAACATGGAAAACGAGCAGGAGAACCTTATATAAAACATCTTGACGGCGAAATATGGGAGCTTCGACCGTTGCGCGACAGAATATTATTTGCGGCATGGGACGGGAAGCATTTTATTCTGCTTCATCAGTTTATGAAGGATACTCAAAAAGCTCCGCCGCGTGAAATAAAGCAAGCCAAGCGCAATTTAGCAGACCAGAGGGAAAGGGGCTTTGATAATGAATAACCAAGCCGTAGAACAAGCAAAGCTGAACTTAGCCGATGTAAAAGAACGTGGGGAAGCGGCATTGGGCAGCAGATGGAGCGAAGTACGAAAAAATCTTTTAACACAGGAAGAGCGAGCTGCCAACGCAATACGGGTAGAGCTTATGTCGGAGATAATCCAAGCACGTAACGAGCAAGGCGTATCACAGAAAAAACTTGAGGAATTGAGTGGAGTTCGGCAACCTGTAATCGCCCGTATGGAACGGGGGCATACCAGTCCACAGGTTGACACTGTCATTAAAATTCTTGCTCCGCTTGGAAAGACCCTCGCGGTAGTGCCATTAGAAACTGTATAATTACTACCCCTCAATTTACCCCTTACAGAAAATAATAACGTGCTTTTCAAAAATAAACTGTTGTGCGAAAATGGCATAAATAAAGGATTTCATGGAATTGAGGGCAAACTATTTTTCTTGGTTTTGCTATCTTGAAAAATTCAAATCTCCTCATCTCCGAAATATAAAACCCTCGAATTAAGGGGTGTACCGATGATTCGTTAATCCAACTTGCTGATGCAAATTGTTTTCATAGCCTATATATTTGTGAGGCTTTGTTTGTGTTGGATTTGGATTTACGAGCATATAAACATATAAAGAGGTGTTCTGCATCTTTGTTATATATTATTTTATTGCTCAAAATTCTTTTCCCCACAAGGAAAGGAATTTTTTATTTTGGGAAATACAAAAACCATAAAAAGTTAGGAGTGACGCAATGCATTTCGAACATGCTCAAACGGATTACCAATCCTATAATATCCCCATGCCTGAGCGTATTCAAAGTAATATTGAAAATGAATCAGACGAAATCAACAGACAACTTGAAGCCAAAATGTTTTACGATAAAAAAATGCGAGGAGTTTTCTTTAGTTACACATTCAACCAAACTTTGCGTGTTTATATTTCTGTGGATGAGGACACTGATATTTATAATGATGAATTTTCATCGTTGTTACACTCATCTATTAATCAATGTAACTGTAAAACCGGGCTACTTTGGGTGCGAAAAAAAACACCAAAAATAATCGCATTTTTAGAAAAAGGATTCAACGCCACTATCAGTGATGAATTGTTCTTCTACGAATCGAAAAAATTCGTCATTGACCGAGAACATTTTAAGAAAAAATTTAAGGTTGGCATACTGGAAATAAAATCGTATGATGACCGTTATCTGGATGACTGTTTGAGATTGTGGGAGGAGGCTATGCTGTTTTGTATGCCCCCAAATTTTCATTTAAACAATCGCGCCCATCATTTTGAGCAATTCAGATTTTATCGGGACTACTTGACGTTTGAAACATTTTGGAAAGATGGTGAGCTGGTAGGCTTTTACTGGAATAATGGTAATGAGGTCGACATTATGGCTGTTTCGCCAAAATTTCAACGAATGGGTTATGGTTCCATAATATTAACAAGAGCAATTGAAATGATTTTTCAAAAGACCAACAGTGATATTGCGTGGTTGATTGCATCAAGTTTCAACGAAAAAGCATGTTCCTTTTATACGAAAAACAACATGGAAGTTCGTGGCGAGTACCGAATACCTCGTATTGACGACCCCATAAAATCAGACATAAAAATGAGAGAGGAGCATGGTGTGTTGTAACATTAACAATATCTCCAAACAAAAACCCTCGACAACATATGTTTTCGAGGGTTTTTTAAGTATTTTTGCGGTAAAAATTTAGGAAGTTTCCGCCGTTGACGAAATGGCCAAAGGTTTGTCAGCCCTTAATTTATCGGCACCGACATGTGAAAGTTTGCACAATCAGCCGATGCGGTTGCTTTTACGCCGCGATGGCGTGGATTTGTTGGGTGCTTTCGGGGCAGTGTGAGAGCATGGTTTCGATGAAGATGGCGTAGCCTTTGGTTGGGTCTTGTACGAAGACGTGGGTAATTGCGCCGACTACTCTGCCGTTTTGAAGGATGGGGCTTCCGCTCATGCCTTGGACTATTCCGCCGGTGATTGCAAGGAGTTCGGGGTCGGTGATGCGAATTACGATGCCCTTGGTGTCGTCGGAGGCGTTTAAGTTTATGCTTTCGATTTGGATTTCATATTCGTTAACGGCGGTTCCTGTGACGTTGGTGAGGATGGTTGCGGTGCCTTCGGTGATTTGCGTTCGGCGTGCGATTGGATAGCGCTGAAGATTTTGAAAATCGGCGGCGGCTTGGGCGTTTAGTTCGCCGAAGATTCCGTTTGGGCAGTTGGTTGTGATTGTTCCGAGCGAAACGCTTGTGTCAACGTTGCCTTCGAGTTCGCCCGGAAGACCGCGAACGCCTCTGTTTACGGAGGTTACGGTGGAGGGCATGATGTTTCCGCTGCGAACGGAAAGCAACATTTTAGTATCGACATCGAGAATTCCGTGCCCGAGCGCACCGAATTCGTTTGTTGCGGGATTATAAAATGTAAGTGTGCCTATTCCTTTAGTGGAATCTCGCACCCAAATGCCGATTCGTCGAACACCGTCTGTCATTGCGACGGCGGGCGTTAGGGTGATTTTCATTTCTTCGTTGCCGCGCCGAATGGTAAAAGTAATTTCTCCGCTTGAATTTGCTACATAGTCGCTGAGTTTTTCTTTATTGTTAATCACTGTGTCGTCAGCACACAGAATTAAATCGCCCGCCTGCAATAAATTATACGCGGGGCGATGTGTTTCGCCGCTTGTGCCGGCGAAAGAACCCGTTCCGAGTACCATTACACCATCTGTGTTAATTCGAACGCCGATGGCATGTCCGAGCGGAATTATTTCGACCTCGGGAACGACGTCGAGTGTTATTCGGCGTAACGGCAGTCCGAACGCACCGATTGTCATTTCGGCGGAGCCTTGGCTTTCGGTTTCAATCGTAAGCGTTCGGCTTAGAGGCGCGGAGTTGACCTTCGCAACCTCCGTCGTTTCGCTGAACGTCACCGAAAGCGGCAACCCGATATTCAAGCTGTGTGTGGAAAATTCCGTCAGGCGTATTTCTCCCGGAAAACGCAAAAGATAGGTATAACTGCCTGCCGCGAATCCGCTAATGATGCAAAAAAATAAGACAGCAATGATTTTTAACTTGCGGCGCAAAATATCGCCCCCTAGTCAATTTATACATTGCTATCTTTGCCGAAATTGCTATTTGCTATACTCGATTTTCATTGTAGAAATTAACAATGCGGCGGCTGTTGCGATTAACACTACACCGATGGTTTGAAACGCGAAAATAAATTCCGTATTGCGTTCAATCATGCGTGCAATGTTGCCGGGATTTTCCGCAAAAACTTGATAAATACGCGGAATGCGCGTTGGGTCAACGTTAAATATTTCGAAACCCGATGAAAAATTTGCGATTGCCAAATTTTCCATTCTTTGAATGTACGCGGCAAAAACGAATGCAATTCCGCCTATTGCGCCGATTACCGCACCTGTGGCAATTCTTGCCGCAGAAGAAGCGGAGCCGTGGCTTTTTGCGGAAATTTCGGCATAAACGGCGGGCGGAACAACGTTTTTCGTAACTATGTCAATGGCGTATTTCATTGACGGCAGGCTGATAATTACAAATGTAACAATCATTTCCGG
This sequence comes from Clostridiales bacterium, assembly GCA_031254075.1. Lineage (GTDB taxonomy): Bacteria > Bacillota > Clostridia > Lachnospirales > WQUN01 > WQVC01. Next base: position 4,644 of record JAIRVD010000213.1, on the reverse strand, counting down.
CGCGATGTAATTGAAATTGTAAATCGCCGAATAAAACGCCGAATCCCAAATGCCGAGTGCGCTGTCGGAAAAAAATACCAATCCCGAAATAAAAACCATCAGCCAGCGCCCCATTACGCCTGCAAAATATCCGATTTGCAAACCGAATTTCATTTTACGAAAAAACCCCGAGATTCCCAAAACGCCGAACGCCAAAAAATAATCCAGCAAAATTTGTATCGGATGATTATACGTTACACCCGTTGAAATATCCAACAACCCCAACGCAAGACCCGATAAAACCCCGTACAGCGGACCGAGCCAATACCCCGCAAGCACGATAAACAACATACTCGCAGGCGTCACCGACCCGCCCATAGGCATCCGAAAAATCGTCACCTGATTCAGCAAAAACGCCAGCGCAATACACATCGCCGCTACCGCAAGCATTTTTGCTTTCGGTATTTGTGTTTCCTTTAAATTTCTCATTAAAAAAACCTCCTTATGGTTTTATATTCTCCGCAAGAAGGCTTCGTTTGCCACTTATCGCTTTCCTTCGCCGACATTATTCGGAGCAGGTACAAAGGGTAACTCTCAGCCAACGAGAGCAGTTTTTACTCTCGTCAGCACCCCTAGCGGATTATATTAAGTTACTTCGAAATTATCAGAAATTTCAGATTGTGTCAACATACTCCCGCGCGATTTCCGCGGCGGCTTCGAATTCCGAGTGCAGGATGTTTTCGGAGAGCTTTTCGAGTATATCATTTGTGGGTGTTTGCCAAGATTTTTCCGAGAGAGCGGCGAGTGCTTTCCGCGCGGATTTTTTGTTATAGGAATCGCAGGCGTTGCAAAAGATTTGTAGTTGTTTGCGCAGAAAATCGCGGTCTTCGGGCGGGATGAGTTTTGCGATGGTTTCTTCGAGGCGTATAAGGAACAAATGGGTGTCGGATTTTATTTTTTCACAATCGCGCGCGCGTGATGCCTGTTCAAGGGAGTAGGCGATGTCTGATAGTTCGGCTTCGCCTACGTTTGCCAGCGCGTTTTTGATTGCGTGCGTGGCGGTGGTGTAAAGGATTAGCTGTTCTTCGTCGAGTGGTTCGGCTTGGGGGAAACCGGAGTTCATTAATTCGGTTAATTCGTTTTTGGTTTTCTGTGCGTCGCGAAGGAAAATATTAATGAGGTTTTCGGAATAAGTCGGCGACTTGGATTGGATGAACTGTTTTAGGCATTCATCCAATTTTTTTGCGTCAATGGGTTTTGCGATAAAGGCAGCGAAACCGCTGCTCAAGAAAATTTCCTCTTGACCGACCAAGGTGTTTGCGGTAAGCGCGACGATTGGCGAGTCATAGCCTTCTTCGCGAATCAGGCGCGCGGCTTCGACGCCGTCCATGCCCGGCATCATGTGGTCCATGAAGATGATGTCATAAACATTGCCGTCCTTGATTTTTTTGACGGCCTCGTAGCCGCTTTCGACGGTCTCGACATAAATTTTGTACGGCATCAGCATTCCCTGAATTACGAAAAGATTTGACTCAACATCGTCAACAACTAAAACGCGCCCTGCGGACATAATTTCATGGTCGATTCTTTTTGCGCGTTTTAAGAGATTTTTTACGGTTTTAATATTTTGCAGTTCCATTGCGATTGAGCCGAGCAATTCTTCGCCGACGGGTTCTTGCGTAAGCCGAACGGTAAAGGTACTCCCCTTGCCAAGTATACTTTCGACGAAAATTTTTCCTCTCATCAGGCTTACGAGGTGATAAGTAATTGTCATTCCGAGCCCGCTGCCTTGAATATCGCGGTTTGCTTGCAGATTGTGACGATTGAATTCGATATCGAACAGTGTGCTTAATTGCGTTTTAGACATGCCTTGACCCGTGTCGATTATTTCGAACACAAGAATAAACCTGTTTTTATATACATCACGTGTAACATTAAGCGTAACGGTTCCTTCCTTTGTGTACTTAAACGCGTTCGAAAGCAGATTATTCATAACCTGTTTTATGCGAAGCTCGTCGCCGTTTAACATGCGCGGCAGTTTTTCGTCCACGAATAATTTAAATTCAATCGGCTTGTCGCCAATGTGCATCATATTTAATTGAGCTGTTTCGATAATTGTTTCGGCGATGTCATACGGCTTAGGAACGATTTCCATTTTGCCCGCTTCGACTTTTGAAATATCCAGAATATCATTGATAATCGAAAGCAAAAGATGCGACGAATGCCGAATGCGTAAGAACGCTTCTTCCGTACGCGCCTTGTTTTCTTTTTGCAATTCGATTTCGGTAATACCTAAAATTGCATTCATCGGCGTGCGAATTTCGTGGCTCATTCGCGCTAAGAAACGCGTTTTTGCGCGCGATTCTTCCTCGGCTTCTTCGCGCAGACGCGCTTCACGCAAGTCGCGAAGATGCAGCGCAAAACCCTGCTGACCCTTAATCGTTACCGGAACAAGCGTTGTTTCCAAGAATAATTCCTCGCCGAGCAATGTTGTGCGATAGGACGTCACAACGTTTCGACCTTTTTCCGCTGCCGTTTCGCATTGGTTTATAACCCAACTGTCAATTTTCTCGGGCTCTTCCCTATAGCCCTTAATTGTCTGGCGCCAATTTCGTATCAAACATCTGCGCGCGACACACGACGAACGCCCGTGACTTTCACATTTTCCGCAATTTGCGTCGCAGAAATAAACATCGCCGTCTTCCGATTGCAGGAATTCAAATTTTTCGCCCGGTTTTAACGCAAGCAAATTTATCGCGGCTTGATTACATTCCAAAATTCTGCATTCCGGCGCGGGACTTAACAGCGCGCTCGCAATCGGCAGCGCGTTTATCAAAATATTCGCGTTTTCGTCCGCCTCGCGAGCCTTTGCCATCGCCGCCTTCATCTCGCGAAGGTCAATCAGATACGCCGCGACATATAGCTCATTGTCGCGCCGAAACGGAACAAGCGTAACCTCATGCGGCAATTCTTCCCCCGACGAAGTAACGCTGATTCCTTCGTAATGGACGGTCTCGCCGTCAAACGCGCGGCGCAGATAAAAAACAAATTCTTCCTGCGAAAGTATTCCTTTCGGATGCTCGCTTGAGTGCATCGTTTTCAAATGCCGTCCGAACTCAAACACGTCATTAACGCCGAAAATACTTAACGCCTGCGCGTTCGCACTTTCGGGTTTAAATTCCTTATTCCAAATCACAACGCCGTATGGCGAATTATCCCTTAAAATTCTGTTCGTGTTTTGCTCCTCGCGAATTTTTTGCATCGCTTTATGAAGCTCGCGTAAATCCTGCGTAAATGCCGCGAGCATTCGCTTGCCGTTGTGCAACGCGCCGACGATATGAACAAATGTCGTTTCCACATCAACAGGCTCGCCGTCCGCGCTGAAATACACATGGTCGAACCGCGCACTGCCGTTCTCCAACGCTTCATCAATATATTTTTTTACAATAGTTTCCGACCTGTTTCCGCAGGATTGATACTCCGGCTGAAGCTCACGCATAACCTTCATAAATTCATCCAAATTTTTTACACGAAACAGCTTTAACGCGGCTTCGTTGCAGTCAATGATATCACCGGTCTCGTCCAAATAATGTCCCGGCGCCGGATTCGCGTCATAAATCTGCCGCTGTCTGCTGATAAAATCCTGCTCGGACTCAATCGTTTCCGCAATCGCGTTCTTGTACTTCGAAATCTCAAACGCATGACCCGTCACAACGCCCGCGCTCTCACGATGAAACGTAATCTCAAGCGCAATCTTCCGCCCGCTGTCCGTTACACACGGAACCTCATATACCGTACTGCCGTAAATCAACGCTTCCTGAATACCCTCTTTCAAAATCTCCTTGCATTCCTTAGGAAACAGTTTCCCCATCTTTTTCGTAACATCGCTTTTTCTTTCCAAATCAAAAAGACGCGCCCACGCAAAATTGCACGCAAGCAACGCGCCTTTCTCATCAAAACAACAAGCCGCAACCTTCAGCTTGTCAAAAAATTTTTTTATCTCGGGAATCTTATTTTCTGCCTTAATATCCATAACTACCCCCGGAAAGCAGAGCGGTTTTTGCTCTGCCGTAAATAAATACTGAGGCGGTATTTATTATGCTTTCAACTCATTCCCGCCAATTCGGTTTCTGTTTTCGTGAGCATTGCGGCAAAGTTCTCAAGTTTTTCCCGTTCCGCTTCAACCAGCGCGGGCGGGGCTTTTGCCAAAAAGCCTTCGTTTGCGAGTTTTGAATCTATGCGGGAGATTTCCTGTTCGAGTTTTTTTATTTCTTTGGAAAGACGCGCGCGTTCTTTTTCGGAATCGACGAGCGACGCGAGCGGAAGATAAATCGTTGCGCCGGAAACAACAACCGAAATTGCGCCGGAAGGCGGAGCTTCGGAAATTATTTCAACGGAAGCCGCGCCGGAAAGAAGTTTCAACGCGTCCTTGGTGTTTTCGAATAAATTCGAAGATTCGGAATCTGCCGGAAGAATATGCACCGCAATTTTTTGCGAAGGCGGAACTTGCTTTTCGGTACGAACCATGCGGATTCCGCGAACGGCTTCCTTGACGCGTTCGATTGATTTTTCGGCGGAAGGATTGATAAATGACGCGTCGCAAACGGGAAAATCGGAAAGCATAATTGTCGGTTCTTTGTCGGGTAAAATCGCGAGGAATAAATC
>JAIRVD010000185.1 GCA_031254075.1 Clostridiales bacterium | reverse complement strand
GCTTCAGACATATCTTCCATATATTTTGCTCCTGCGTTTGCGGCTTCCTGTACTTTTTCCGAAAGATTATTTGCCGAACCCGCGTCTTCGGCGTTCTTTTGAGTTTTTTCCGTTAAGCTGTTAACTGCCGCTCTTACTTCTTCTACTGCTGCAGATTGGTCGCTAAAACTGTTTTTTAGTTCGTGAGAATATTGAGTAATTAAACCTGCGCCCTGCTCTACTTCTGATGAAGACGATTGAATTTCTTCAACAAGCATACTTACGGAATTTATTATCAGCCCGATAGAATCTTTTATTGAGCCAAAATCCCCTATATATTCGCGGGTTATTTTTATATCGTAATTGCTATTGGCAATTTCCCTTAAAAGCATAGTAATTTCGTCTACATAGCTTTTTATGGTTTTTGTTACATCCGTCATCGCGTCCCGGATTTTTACATAGGATTGAGCGGATTTTTCTGTGTCGGAATCGTGCGAATCAAGTTCAAAGCTAAAGTCTAAAATACCTTTTGCAAGGTCTGTTTCTAAAGCATGGGTGATTTTTTCGGTTTCGCATTCTTGATAAGCATTAATCTTTTCAAAACGTTTTTGTGCCTGTACCAACTCTGTAATTTCATACCCAAATACCAAAAATGTTGTTATTTTGCCGGAATTATCTCTAATCGGTATTATCAACTGGTCGGTGTTAAACGGTTCGCCCTTTGGCGAAACCATATCAACTTGATGGCGGAACGCTTTTCCCGAATTGCTTACAGATTTAAAAATATTACCTAAACCCTCAGCTTCGCCCGGCGGCATAACATCGTAAATCGTTTTGCCGAGCAAAAACGCGGGGTCATATCCCTGACCTCTTGCGTAACCGTTTATAAATTTAAAACGGAATTCGTCATCAAAAATTACAATGGCGCAACTTAAATCGTCCAAGTATTGATGAACATTTACGGCTACATTATCAACGCTTTCAATGATTTTTTGAAAATCACCTTTTGCCGTATATGTTATTTTTTCGGCGGATAAATTTCCGTGTATTATATCTTCACTTTTTTTCCGGGTTTCGCTTATTACGGTTGATATTTCACTTTGCATTATTCGGAAATAATGTGCCAAATCACCAATTTCATCATTAGATTTAATCGGAATATACGTATCCATATAGCCGTTGGCAATTTTATCGGAAGCTTCGCATAATAATGTAAGTGGTTTTCCGATAAAACTGCGGATTGATAAAATCGGAATCCAAATTAAAACGAAAATAACGCCCAAAACAATTAAAGCCATTGTTCGCGCAAACGAATTGCTGCTTACAAGCACATCTCTTATATCTATTGTTACGCCCACAACGCCCGCAACGCTTCCGTTTTTGTTAAAAATAGGGGCATACGCGGCAATTACAAAGGTATCGTCAACCCCTGATGAAATCGTATCCGAATAGGCGGCAACGCCGTTTCGCTGTGCGTTAAAAAATTGTATCGGAAATCTGTCGGCAGGTACAATGGCATTTAAATCGGCAGTATATGATTCATGCGGCAAAAGTGCTTCCATAAAGGTAATAAGCCCTTGATCGCTGTCAGCTATACCCGCAAATAAAAAAGACGCGCCCAAATCACCTTTAGCGCGGTCAAATTGCTGTTGCAAATGCAGATAATAATCATTCTTTTCGTTATTCTCGATAGCCCATAAGAATTCATTCGGGTCTATTGCCAGCGCAAGGGACTGGACAATTGCAACAGCCCTTTCGCCATGCCTGCTGATAGAATCACCCCGATAAATAATAAATGCAAAAACACCTATCGGAACAGCGGTAACCAATAATAAAATCACTATCATCAATGTAAGCTGCGGCGCAAGCGGAATTGACTTTCTGTGTCTGTTTGACATAATCAAACCCCTCTCTCTTATTGGACAATTCTTCCATATTCCCAATCACGGTTTGATTTTATCAAATAATATCATTTTGTCTACCACTGTTTAAGCATACGGTTGAATTTTTTTCGAACATTTCAAACTTGAATTCACGGTGTTCACACGACGCGTGTAATTTCGTCGAACATCATTTTTCATTTTCTTTTTTTCATTATATTGATATACTTTCACAGACAAAATTTAAAAAAAGGGTGAAGTGCATGTTAACAGTCGGAATTGACATCGGAACATCTGCGGTAAAATTGGTAGCGGTTGATGAGAAGGGCGCGGTGCTTCGGACGGTTTCTCGCGAGTATCCGTTGTACATGTATGACGACGGGCGAAGCGAACAGTCGCCGGAAGATTGGTGGAACCAAACCGCCGACGGGTTGCGTGAATTATGCGACGGCTTGGGCGAAGTTGCCGCGGTAAGTTTCAGCGGACAAATGCACGGGCTTGTAATGCTTGATGAGAATGATAATGTGCTTCGCAGGGCAATACTTTGGAATGACCAACGCACGCAAGCGCAGTGTGATTATTTAAATAATACAATCGGACGCGAGGTTCTGCTCGCGAATGCGGCAAATATCGCGCTTACGGGGTTCACCGCGCCGAAAATTCTTTGGGTAAAGGAACACGAACCCGAAAATTTCGCTAAAGTGAAAAAAATAATGCTTCCTAAGGATTATATCGCGTATAAGCTTTCGGGTGTTTTTGCTACGGATGTTTCGGACGCGTCGGGAATGCTTTTGCTTGATGTTAAAAATCAGGATTGGTCGGATAAGATGCTCGAAATCGTAGGCGTTACACGTGCGCAGTTGCCAAAGCTATTCCAATCATATGAAGCGGTCGGAAATGTTACAGCCGAAGCCGCTAAAGAAACGGGGCTTTCCGTGCAAACGAAAGTCGTAATCGGCGGCGGTGACCAAGCGGTCGGAGCGGTAGGTTCGGGAATCGTTTCCGAAGGAATGTGTTCTGTGTCACTCGGAACGTCGGGTGTATTGTTTGTCGCGGCGGATAATTTCGCGGTTGATACTTCGCCTGCGGCGATTCACGCGTTCTGCCATTCAACAGGGCGCTACCATTTCATGGGCGTAACTTTAGCCGCCGCGGGTTCAAACAAATGGTGGAACGAAGAAATTTTAAGCACAACCGATTATCCCGCCGAACAAAAAAATATCGACAAAATCGGAACAAATCCCGTTTACTTCTTGCCCTATCTTTCGGGCGAACGCACACCGCATAACGATTCGATGGCACGCGGCGCATTCGTCGGAATGAATATGACAACAACTCGCGCCGACATGACACAAGCTGTACTCGAAGGCGTATCGTTCTCACTGCGCGACATTCTCACACGCGTTCGTGACCTCGGCGCAAAAGTTACAACCGCACGCATAATCGGCGGCGGTGCGAAATCCGCGCTCTGGTGCCAAATGATTGCCGACATACTTCGCCTTAAAGTGGAAAAAATGCAGTCAAGCGAAGGTCCCGCTTTCGGCGCGGCAATTCTTGCAATGGTCGGAGCGGGCGCTTACAAAAACGTCGAAGAAGCCTGTGCCTCTCTTATTACAATCACCGAAACCTACACACCAAACGAAGCAACCGCCGCAAACTACGATAAACGCTATCCGATTTATGTAAATTTATATTCTGCGTTAAAAGAAAATTTCCACGCAATTGCTGCACAATAATTTCGCAATAGAGGTGCCTTTTGGACGAAAAAAATAAAGACCGTAAACCAACAAGAATGCCAAGCGGTTTTTTGTTGTTTGCTGTTGCGTTCGCTTTATTCTATTTAATAAATATGATGGTAAACGCGCTTATCAAAGACGACCCCGAGCGCATTATGTACAGCGAATTTATCTCGTATCTTGAAGAAGGACGCGTAGAAAAAGTTGTTGTTCAATCGGACCGTCTTTTGGTTACGCTTTTTCCGGAGGATTGGGAAAAAGATTCCGAGGATTCGGAGGAAAGTTCGGAGGAAGAAATTTCCGAAGAAGAAATTGCAGAAGAAGCAGCCCCGGAACGTCCTGTGTTTATTCCTGCAAATGCTTATGCTGAAGCCGTTGAAGCTGTATTGGCGTGGCTTGGTCCGAGGGAAGAAGTCAACCAAGTTGTGTACACGGGGCGGATGCAGGATGCCGACCTTCGCAAAATGCTTGACGAGCATGGCGTTGAGTATTATGCGGAGATTGCGAGTTCCAATTGGTTGCAAATTATTTTTTTCCAAATCGGCGTACCGATTCTGGTGATATTGTTTATGTTTTATCTGCTGCGGCGCATGATGGGCGGAATGATGGGCGGACGCGGCGGTATATTTTCCATGGGACAAAGCAACGCGAGCATTTATATGGAAAAGAAAACGGGTGTTTCGTTTGAAGATGTTGCGGGTCAGGAAGAAGCGAAGGAAAGCTTAACGGAAATTGTGGACTTTTTGCATAATCCGGATAAATATACCGAAATCGGCGCGAAACAGCCTAAAGGCGCGTTGTTAGTCGGTCCGCCGGGTACAGGAAAAACGCTTCTTGCAAAAGCCGTTGCGGGCGAAGCGGGCGTTGCGTTTTTCTCGCTTACGGGTTCTGACTTTGAAGAAATGTTTGTAGGCGTCGGCGCGTCGCGCGTGCGGGATTTATTCAAACAGGCGAATCAGCAGTCGCCGTGTATTGTTTTCATCGACGAAATCGACGCAATCGGAAAAAGCCGCGACAATCAATTGAATAATAATCACGACCAAACGCTGAATCAGTTGCTTTCGGAAATGGACGGCTTTGATTCTTCGAAGGGCGTTGTAATTCTCGGCGCAACGAATCGTCCTGAAATTTTGGACAAGGCGCTGGTTCGCCCCGGGCGTTTTGACAGAAGAATTAATGTCGAGCTTCCCGACTTAAAAGAACGCATCGCGATTTTATCCGTTCACGCGAAAAAAGTTAAAATGACCGAAGAAATCGACCTTAAACGCATTGCGCTGATTACGCCCGGCGCGGCAGGCGCGGATTTGGCAAATATGATTAACGAAGCCGCGCTTCACGCCGTTCGAATGAACCGCAAGAAAGTTATTCAGGAAGATTTGCTTGAAGCCGTTGAAGTCGTAATCGCGGGTAAAGAAAAGAAAGACCGTATAATGACCGAAAAAGAAAAACGCATCGTCGCGTTTCACGAAGTCGGTCACGCGCTTGCGCGAACCGTTCAAAAAGACGCAAAACCCGTTGAGAAAATAACAATCGTGCCGCGAACAAAAGGTTCGCTCGGTTATGTACTTGCCGCGCCGGAAGAAGAAAAATTCATGCATTCGAAGGACGAAATGCTTGCCGAAATCATCGTTCTTATGGCAGGGCGCGCCGCCGAAGAAATTATTTTCAACACAAAAACCACCGGAGCAAGCAATGACATCGAAAAAGCAACTTCCATGGCTCGCTCAATGGTCAGCATGTACGGCATGAGCGAAAAATTTGGAATGATGGGGCTCGAAAGCATTCAAAACCGCTATCTCGACGGACGCGCCGTTCTCAATGTTTCCGAGCAAACAGGCGCGGAACTCGATATTGAGGTTCGCACAATTCTGGACGATTGCTACCAAAAAGCAATCGAATTCCTAAAAGAAAACGAAGCAAAGCTGAACGAAATAGCCGAATTTCTTTTCAACAAGGAAACAATCACCGGCGAGGAATTTATGGAGTTGTATAAGGGCGCGGAGCTTTCTGAGTTGTGAAAATCCAAAGTGTCCCGTCGTCCTCGAATTACCGCATGGATGTTATTTTTGACGGCTACAAATGGGATATGCAATCGGGCGAGCAGAGTACGATTTGCAATCAGGTTTTATTAATGGAACGCTGCGAAGCGTTATTTTTATCAGAACACGCCGAAAAACTTTTTCACGAAACGATTGCGATGGAGCGTGTTTTACATAAAAGCCCGCAGCTTGCGGTGCGGCTTGGAATTTCGCAACAAATGACAGACGCGCTTTGCAATTGCAAATACGATGCGGAAAAACATATTCGATTTATGAGATTCGATTTTCATCCGACAACGGACGGATGGCGAATTTCCGAAGTAAACAGCGATGTCCCCGCGGGTTGGCCGGAGGCGTCGGTTCTGCCCGCGCTTGCGGAGAAATATTTCGACGGCTTTAAACAATACGGCTGCTTCGGCGATGCTTTGAAAAAAAAACTGTTGCGGCTGATTCCGGAAGGTTCAACAATCGCGTATCTGCACGACACGCACACCGTTGAAGATTATCAAATTTTAAAATACATGGGCAATCTTTTGGAAAAGTACGGTTATTCTTCCGTTTACGCTTCGCCCGAGCATATTAAATGGGATGAAAATAAAGCCGTCGGTATCGGCGGAATCGTAAGATATTTTCCCGTCGAGTGGATGGAGTTTTCTCCTGCTGATTGGAAAAGCTTTGTAAATTCCGAAACGCCGTCGTGCAATCATCCAATCGCGCTTTTAACACAGTCGAAACGCCTTCCGCTTGTTTGGGATGAACTCGGCGTGGAAATTCCCGCGTGGAGAAAACTGCTTCCCGAAACTAAATGCATCACCGCCCTACCCTCTCGCGGCGGACGGATTCTCAAACCCGCCTTCGGACGTGTCGGCGAAGGAATAAACATTTGTGTCACAAAACAAGAAGAAAAAGAAATCTACGCCGCCGCAAAAAACGAACCAACACAATGGGTCGCGCAAAAAATGTTCGAAAGCAAACCCATCGACGGCTTACATATAAACGTCGGCGTCTTCGTTATCGACGGCGAATTCGCCGGCTTCTACGCAAGGGTAAGCAAAAATCCCAAAATTGATGAAGACGCAAGCGAGATTCCTATTTTGGTGCGATAAGCATTGATAAAACCAATCCCTCGGCTGTCATATTATTATAATAATATTATAGCGTGCTTTGGCACGCATTATTTTTTGATATTTGTAACGATTTGCATTTTCAATCGTTATATACATGAAGGCAGGTGAAATGGGTGGATTTTGAAACGGTGTTCAAACGGTACTC
>JAIRVD010000173.1 GCA_031254075.1 Clostridiales bacterium | reverse complement strand
AAATGGGAGGAAGTCAGCGTACCGTTGGATTTAAACGCGGACGGTAATGTGGTAATCAGGCGGCTTCTCGGCATGGGCGACGTGGCGGTGGTTTATATTGCCGACATTATTATTTCGCGCGATGGTACGGAGGTTGTACGAGTAAATTACGGAAGTTTGGTTCCGACTGAAAATGTGAGTCTTTCAATCGTTGAAGAACCTGTTTTGCCGGAAATAATTGTTCCGCCCGCACCGCTTACGGTAATTCAGCTTAGAGTCGGCGACCCTGTGTTTGTCGTTGGCGGAAACAGGGGCTCGATGCAAACCTCGCCCGTGGTCGTTGACGGCGAACCGTATATCCCGCTGAGTTTTATTGCCGAAATTACGGGAATTACCGAGTTTGATGCGTTGCAAACTTCACGGATAGACGGCAATGAAATGGCATCGTTGAGTTCTGTTTCCGACGTTTTGGGAATTCCCGCCGATTGGAACAGCACAAATCAAACAATTCGTATTTCAGTTGAAGGCGATATAATTACCGCTGTTGAAGTTCAGCCCGCGCCGCAACCCGATGCAATTTCTCCGTTGCGCACGCTTGAAGACCATTCTGTTCCGATTGATTTTACGGATATTATATCGCGCAGCAATTTTGATTTAACACGCGCGCTTTCCGGCCCGAGAATGCAAGATGCGTTTTCGGACTATTTTTCATTAGGCGTGGCAATTAACGGATACAGTATCAGTAATGCTTCAATTAATTCGCACGAAATGGCGGCGATTACCGCATATCATTTTAACAGCGTTTCATACAGCAATTTAATGAAACCCGAAAATTTACTTGACGCTCCCGCCAGCCGCAGAAACGCACAGGCAGGCGACGAAGCCGGCGTTGCAATTCGTTTTGATGACGCAATACCGGGATTGGAATTTGCAAGTGCTAACGGATTGGGAATGAGAGGGCATGTTCTCGTCTGGCACACGCAAACACCGGATTGGTTTTTCAGAGAAGGATTTTCGAGCGGCGGAGACCTTGTTGACAGAGAAATCATGATTGCGCGCCTTGAAAGTTATATTCGGCAGGTTTTGGAGTTCACCAATGAAAATTACCCGGGCGTAATTTACGCTTGGGACGTTGTAAACGAAGCCGTCACTACCGCGCGCGGACAGTTCGACAACAGCACGGGCTGGCACACCCGCTCTCACTGGGGCGATACCGATAATCAGAGAGAAAATATGTGGTATTCAACAATCGGGCCGGAATATGTAGAACTCGCCTTCACCTTCGCCCGTCAATACGCCGAACCCGGCGTAATGCTGTATTACAATGATTACAACACCTTCCAAAACGATAAAACTCAGGCAATCGTCGCCTTGCTTACCGAATTGGTTGAAAAAGATTTGGTAGACGGAATGGGAATGCAATCGGCATTCGGATTAGGCTGGCCGTCAAGCCTGCGCTCCGGAAGCAACAGCGTAAGGCAAGCACTTGCCGCATATTCCGCACTCGGCGTTGAAATTCAAATGACCGAACTCACCGTTCGCGTCGGCAGCCCGGACTACTTTGAAGAACAGGCGGAACGCTACCGCGAATTTTTCGATGTCGTACTGGAAATGCATCAGGCAAACGGCGGCCCTGCCAACATTACAAATGTTACGTTCTTCGGGCTGATGGATAATTACCACTTATACAATAATTTCGAACAATATTATTGGCTGTTCGATTATATGCTTCAGCCAAAACCTGCATTCTTCGCCGTTATGGATGTACCTGTGGCTTATGAGTAATTTATAATCATTCAAAGCCGCTGTCTTTTCCTTCCTTACACGCACATCTATGTAAAGATTCGATTTAAAGTAAGCGAAATTATGCAATAAATATTCGCTTCGAGCGATGCCGCGGGCCATGTGGAATAGATTTCGTGGCTCGCGGAATTTTTTATATAGTAGATGAACGGTACACGAACATTCGGTGCGTTTACATCGGGGCGTCCGAGATGGACTGTAATGAATTCCGGAATGATTACCTCATTAAGCACGCGCGGCACGATTTGCGCCGGCACAAGTGCCTCCTCCGCGGCTGACGTTTCCGGCGGAATCGGCGGAACTTCCGACTGGTGTCCGCCCGAAACTAGGCAATGCGGCGGAATAATTGCTTCCGCATATTTTTCGTTTTCCATCGCGGGTGTCATGTGAACGTAGACTATGCTGGTTTCCGTATCCAAAATTTGTTCGTCGATTAGTTTTAACGTAATAAATCCCTTCGCCTCGACCTTCAAGTCAACAACCGAATAAGGAATTCCTTCGTAGTTTACGTCATTCGCAAGTGCCGCGTCGGGTGCCTCAAGCGCAACCTTCTCCGTCAACCCGCTTTCGTCCGTAACTAAATCGTACAAAACAGTATCACCGCTCATTACCGTTACCTTCGCGCCCTTAATGGGCATTCCGTCATAAGCGGTCTCGACAACAACTTCCAAAAATCCTGTTCCCATAGTTCAACCCCTCTTACAAATGATGTATTCTATGCCGTGAAGAGGTTGCTTGTTCCTAAATTTTCCGACGAGGTGCAAGCATTAAAAAACTAAAGCCCGCCCGTCGCACGAAACGGACTGAACCTGTCAAGGTTATGTTCGTTTTTTTCGTTTTTGCACAAAAAACTTGCACGCATTACGGAATCGTCGCCGAAGCGCATACGAATTTTATCAATTGAGCGGTCGAGAATTTTTTGTTTTTCGCGTTCTTCGCCGTCGAGGGTCATTTGATGAATTCGGCTGTCGGATAATTTTTCAGCGCGAACGCCGAGTTGGCGGATTGGTTCGCGCCGCCAACCTTCTTTGAAAATTTGTGCGGCGTATCGGTATATTTCCGTAGTGCTGTCGGTCGGAATGCCTATTTTTTTCTGCCGCGAATAATGTTCGAAATTATTATCGCGTATTCCGATACTGATTACAGACGCGGCGTAATTGTTTCTGCGTAAATTTCTGCCGACCGATTCGCACAGGTTTAACAGAACGCGGTTGGCATCGTCGAAAGTCGTTACATCGAATGGCGTCGTCGTGGAATTGCCAACGCTTTTTGCCGCGCCGTGATGAATTGCAACGGTAGAATCATCGATTCCGTTTGCGTAATTCCACAGCACATTCGAAAAAGATTTAAATGTCGGGTTCAAATATTTCACATCATAATTCGCCAAATCGCCGATGGTTTCTATTCCTATGCGCCGCAGCTTCGGCGCGGTTGCGC
>JAIRVD010000126.1 GCA_031254075.1 Clostridiales bacterium | reverse complement strand
CGTCGCTTGCGTTAATTAAATAAATTGCGGGGTCGTCGTCAATCATTAAAAAATAATGCTGTAAATCCGACGTTTGACTGCCAAGATGTAAAACATGGCTGCCTTCGTCATGGTAGTGTACTTGAAAGGCATTAGCCGACGAATCAAGCCCGAAATCCGCAAGGTTTATGCCCGCGCTGTTTTCGTGCGCGATTCCGACCGCGGTTAAATTCCATGCAAAGCTTACCTTTTCGCGCATTCGTTGCGGCGAACAACGGTATTCGAAGCGGAAAAAACGCCATTGAATTCTTTCGATTTCGTCGAAGTACGGTATTATGTGTTGCGAATTGAAATCCACAATCCACTCAACTTCATCTTCATTGCGAGTAATTAAATTAACGATATACGATGTTCTTTCTTCCGTCGGTTCGTCATGTTGCCTGATTTGCAAAAAATATACTCCCGCCATAATCGCGATTACGACTGCGGCAATTGAGAGTGAAAATTTTCTTTGCGTTTTTCGTGACATTATGCGTTCCTCCGTCTGAGCCAAATCACCGCGCCGATTGCAATACATATCAGCGGAAGCCCGCCCATTGCGACGCCGCCGATTACTCTTGTTGCGCCGTCGGTGATGAGCAGAGGCATTTGCCCGGGCGGAGTTTTGCCGGGAATATAAATGCTTGTCGGCGTGTCTTGCAGCCAGCGCATGGAGTTTAAAACAAACTGCCAATTACCCTCGCCGATGTATGCGTTTAACTGTGGGCTGATGAAATTCGTGCTGTTGACAAAAACGAGGCGCGTGATAAATTCTTCTCCTTGTGTAAAAATGCGGTCGGTAACGGCAAGCGCGAGCGGAAACGGTCCGGCGATGTCGGACGGTATTCGCGCGAGTGATTCCGCTTCGGTGTCAATCGAACGTGCGAACGCGCTTTGCGATGTAATCCACAGCGGCGCGATATCGAGTGTTGTTCTGCGAACGCCGTTAATTTGCATTTCAACGGGGAAAAACGTCATGATGTTCGCGAAATTTTGCGCACGTAAATTTTCCGTTATTTCGTGCTGTGCCACGTTCGGAATAATAAAATACTGCGCAAAAATATTTTGCGGACTTTCTTCAATAATTAAATTATCAGAAAGCGCAAGTCCGTAGGCGTCCAAAACTCCCGCGAGATTCGGCGTCAACGCGTCGGCGTAATCGAGCGCAAAAAACGCCCGTCCCTCGTTTTGGAGAAAATCACTTATGCGTTGCGCCTTTATTTCCGTCCAATCACGCTGAGGCATCGGAATAAACAAAATATCCGCGTCGTCGGGGATTTCATACAGCACAAGATTTACTTCGCGAAAAACATAATTTTCGTTTTCTAAAAACGTAATAAATTCCGGCGCAAGCGAAGCCTCGCCACTGCCCGTTACATAATAAATAATCGCGTCCGCACCCTGAACAGCGCGATGAATCGTTCGCGTAATTTCGCGTTCGATATTGTAGCCCGTGATATTTACCGCGCCGGTAAACCAATTTTGTTCGTAATCAATCATTTCCTGCGGCTCAATTACGCGAACCCCCGTGCCGCTTTCCACAACCACGCTGAAATCGGGAATACCGCCTTCAACGCCCGCTTCCGCCGCAAAACGATGAATCAACGCCGGATTTAACATAGGGTCGCGCGTTTCGATACGAATGCGCGGCGACGCATCGGCGTATTCCTCAAGCAGTTGCCGCGTTATTCGCGAAACGTCCGCGATAACGAATTCCTTACCCGCGCCGGCGATTAGAGTCAGTGTTACATCTTCGTCCAATTCCGCCAAAAAATCGCGGCTTTGCTCAGAAAGCGTAAAAAGTTGCTCCGCTGTTAAATCGCGCGTGTAATTAAATTCACCCGCAACAAGATTCACAAGCACAAACAGCACAATCGCAAGAAGCATCATTACGGTGGAAAAAGTACCGTAGCGAAAACGTTTATCAAGCATCAACGCCACCTCCTTTTTTCGATTACGTTAACCGTAAAATAAATAAACAACGCGGCAAACGAAATATAATAAGCGATATCGCTCACACGTAAAATTCCGCGAGTGAATGAGCTAAAGCGCGAATAAATTGAAAACCACAGCAACGTACGCACGATAATTCCGTCGAAGATTAAATTATTGAAAAAATACAAGCCGCCCGCAATCACAACCGCGATTACGCCGACAATGACGGCGGCGGAAATCTTTCGTGTCGAATTATAAAAAACAGATGTAACCGCGAAAATCACGAAAATCACGAAAACGAAAGATGCAATCGTCGTCGTCGGCATCGAAGCCGCAATCGCGTCGATTAAAAACATAATGAAAATAGCCGCCATTGTTCCGACTGCGGCTATGATTTGGTTTTCGGTGAGAACGGAGATGAAAACCCCGATTGCGATGCAAGCCATTCCGAACAAACAAAACCCGATATACGTGCCGACAATTTGATTAACGGGAAGCTCGCCGTAATTGCGCAGTAAAAACGGCATCACTGCCGTTACCGCAACGCCGATTAAAAATAACGTCAGAGCGGCGAAAAATTTACCGAGTACAATTCCCGTTATCGAAAGCGGGCTTGTAAAAAGCAGTTGGTCGGTCTTCTGCCGCGCTTCCTCCGAAAAAATCCGCATAGTAAGCACCGGCATTAAAATGAAAAAGAAAATTATTACATTAGAAAGCACATGCTGAAAATTTCCGTCCGCACCGCGCACATTTACAAGCGTAAAAAAAATTCCAATCAACAACAAAAAAAACGCCAAAAAAATATATCCCGGCATTTGCGTGAAATACGTTCGCATTTCTTTTTTATATACGGGCAACATCTGAACCTCCTTGAGTGAGCGATAAGAAAATTTCTTCCAATGAAATTTCCGTTGACTTCATCATAAGAATCGGAAAATTATTTTCTGCCATGCAATAGAAAATCTCTTCGCGTTTGTCGGAGTTTTCGTCGTCTTTGAAATAGAGGTCATCGGTGCCGGGTTCTTTTGCGGGTTCGGCGGAGGTGGATTTTAGGGTTAAGTTATCTGTAAGCGCGCTGAGAATTTTATCGGGCTTACCCTTTACGCGAACGTGGATGCCGTTCTTATGCAAGCCGTGCGAAAGATGCTCGGGCGTGCCGGAAGCGACGATTTTTCCGAGATTAATTATAAGAACGCGGTCGCAAACCGCACTGACTTCCTGCATTATGTGGCTCGAAAGAATTACGGTGTGTTTCTTGCCGAGATTTTTTATTACATCGCGCATTTCGATGATTTGCTTCGGGTCAAGTCCGGTGGTCGGCTCGTCCATTATAATTACCTTCGGCTCGCCAATCATGGCTTGTGCAAGCCCGACTCGCTGACGGTATCCGCGTGAAAGATTTTTAATTAAACGGCGCGGCATTTCGGAAATATTAACTTGCCGCATTACATCTTCAATCATTGCTTTGCGATTTCTTTTTCGCACACCTTTGATATCCGCGACGAAATTTAAATATTCGCAAACGCGCATGTCGCCATAGACCGGCGGAGTGTCGGGCAAGTATCCGATATTCGCTTTCGCGAGTTCCGGTTCTGCCAAAATATCAATGCCGTTGATTTTTACATCGCCCGATGATGCCGCGATAAATCCGGTCATAATATTCATCGCAGTCGTTTTTCCTGCCCCGTTAGGACCGAGAAAGCCCACAATTTCTCCCGCTTCAATGGAAAAATTCAAATCGTCGATTGCCTTACGAACGCCGTAATTTTTCGTAAGGCTTTTTACTTCTATCAAATGAAGTCACTCCTCTGAAATTAATACTGTTCGTGTGGCGGCATCCCAAGCAATACTGTAACCCGCGCTTTCTAAAACGGCGCGAAGCGGAAGCATTGTGCGTCCGTTAATAATTTGCGCGGGAACGTCAAGCGGATGCGAAACGGAATTTGCAATGAAATTCGGTTCGCCTATTTGCAAAGAAATAAAGAAATTTCCGCGAGAAAGCAGGACGGACGAAGTAGCCGCCTGCCATTCTACGGAAAAACCCAAATTTTCAAAAACGCCGCGCACGGGAACAAATGTCCTGCCGTCGATGATTATCGGGTTTTGGTCGACGAAAATGATTTGCCGCCCGTTAACGGAAACGCGAATCGGGTCGGGCGTGGTTATCCGAAACGCATAAATCGAACGTCCCTGCTCCCATTCCGCAAAAACGGTGTAGATATAATTATTTCCGTCGTCGGCGAAACTGAAAACATTATTTTCGACTTCGACATGTTCATTTAATTCATACCATGACGCGGATAAATTTTCTGTGTCGGCAAGTTCGGCGTTCCAGCGATGCACATGATATAACAGCGGCGCGGTGCCGAATTCCAATTGCACCTGCGCGCCGGGAGTTTCGACCGCAAGCGTGTAAGGTGCGTAATCGGAAAGCTGCAACGGATGCGGTGAATCGGAATCAATCGCAACACCGTCGCTTTGCCACGAATACGAAAGCTGCGCCGCGGGAATTTTTCGTTGACCGGAAAGCCCGACACTAAGCGACGGCGCGTTTGCAAAAACCGGACATGAAAATAAAATACAAAAAACAAAAATCAGTAAAAATTTTTTCATATTTTAATCTCCTTACTGACTTTGCAATCTTAGCTGATGATTATTTTGAATATCCGGCAGAACAGCCGTGTATGGCGCGATATTGAATTGCCGCGCGAAGCTGCCGACTAACGCAAAATTGTTTTCCAAATTGATTAACGCATCATGTTGCTGTGAAGCTGTCGGCGGCGTTTGAGCGAAATTATTTGACGGATGCGCTTCAACAAAAACGGTTCGCCAGTCGCGCAGAATTTCTTCTTGGAAATCCTCGAACGGCATGTTTACAAATTCTTCGAAATGATACGCCAAAGTCGGAGAATTATCACAGGCACGCATCAGGCTTCGCAAAACCTGCATTTCGCGGAAGCTTACGACTTCGCGCAAATAAGAATTCCAAAACTCGCCGTATGCGTGGTCGGAAAATGACGCGTAAAACCAAAATTCTTCCTGCCCCGCGAGCCGTTCGAGCGTTCGGTCGAAACTGCTGTTATACATTAAGCCGTGCGCGTTTTGAATTCCGAGCGGATTAACTTCACGCGCGCCTTCCCCCTGTGTGGAGTATTCCCAATCCATCAATCCTTCTTCAACGAAATCGGATAAACTTTCGCCGAAACTCAGCGCGTGCGCAAATTCGTGCCCGAGAACAGCCACTGCCCAATCGCCTCTGCGGCTAATGTCCAGTGTAATTGTAGAAAAACGTTCGCGTCCGATATACATGCCGCCGCTTTCGCCGGCGGTAAAATTGAATCCGAGATAATCAAAAATAATTTCAGAAATATAATCATGGTTATAGGGCAACTGATTGAAATAACTTTCCGCGGCGGCTGCGATTCGCAGGCTTTCCCTCGTTCGGAAGCTGAAATCATGCGTCACGGGGCTGCGGAATAAATGCGTTTGAGAATAATCGCCCGAAGTCACCTGCTTATCCGCAAATAATTCGCGAACGGCAGCTTCCCAAACGCCGTTTGCTCCTTCAAACGAACGATTATGATTTTGAAAACGCACGTCGGTCATCCAAGCGGGACGGTCCGCGCGATGCTGATTTGCTTCGAATAAATTCGCGGGATTTGCAACAATGGGTGCGGGCATCGGCGTAATTTCAACGTTAAGCGCGTATTTTCCGTTTTCGCCCGTGTAAAAACCCGCGTGCAAATAATAAAGCTGCCCCGCCTCAAGCGGAATTATCAGCCGCGAATTTAAATCACCGTTTCCGTCGTCGTCTTCCGCGATAATTCCAAAATCGTCGTACAACCATAAATGCGGGTCGTAGCTTCTGTTAAAGCCGGTTGAGAAAGTCCAAAAGCCCGTTTCGTTCGGAATAAATGAAAAATAATTATCGCTTTTTACCGTGTATTCGCCCTCGCCCGAAATTTCCGTAACAGGAATTTGCGCGATGTTAAGCGTGCAGCTTCCTTCGTCTCCGGTGTAATTGTAATATCCGACGCGAATAAGATATTCCGTGCCGGCGTTAACTCTTGCGCGTAAATTCGCGTTTAATCCGTTGCCGCTGTCGTCGTCCAGATTCACCATTTGCCCCGCCATGTCGTACAGCCATAACATAGGGTCGTTGCCTCCGTTATTGCTCGTTTCAAATGACCACAGTCCCGTTTCCGCCGGCGTGAATAAAAACGACATCTCGCCGTTTACCTGCATAGTATCGCTCGTTGCGTTCATCACAGTCAGCGGCGTGACATCCAGTATGTATCTTCCGCGGTTACCGGAGTAAAATCCCGCAACCAAGGTATACGTTCTGCCCTGCTCGAGCTGTAACATGATTAGCGAATTATAATCTCCGCCGCCGTCGTCGTCTTCCGCAATTATTCTTCCGTCGGAACTGCGCAATTCCAAATTAGGGTCGCTGTCTCCGTTTTCCGATGTCTGGAATACCCAGTATCCCGAACGGTCAGGCGTAAACGAATACGTTGTTCTGCCGTCAACCTGAATTCTTCCGCCATTATTCGGAATGCTTTCCGACGCGTAAGCCGTTGTTGCAAAAATAAAAGTGAAAAACAAAATTGCAAAAAATTTTTTCATTTTAAATTCCCCCCAAAAATTTTTGTACATACAGATTATCTTATTTTATATACATCGCGCAAGTATAAAAATTCACCTTTATGCACGGCTTTGCATACTGTATAACAAGTCCACAAAAAAAGAGGTGAAACCAAATGGAACATAAACATAAACACGAATGTCATCCGTTCGAGGTTTGCGAAGATATAACCGTAAAACTTCCGATAACCGTTCACGCGCACGCGCATGTTGACCATGTCGAATTCGACTGCAAAGAGCATTGCATCGAAAAAGAACACGACCGTCACAAGAACTACGAAAAATTTACCGTTGTTCAAAAAATACAAATACGCATTCCCGTAAGATTCGAAACCGAATGCCACGTTCATGACGAAGACTACGATTTCGATTTACATGATTGCCATTGCATGGATTAGGAATAAATAAAGCGCATCCTTCATAGATTTTTTACATGATATAAAATCTGGAAAGGATGCGCGAAATATGAGTGGTGCAAAAATTTTCGTATTACACAAGAAGGACTTGATACGCATAGGAGTAATCGTAATCGCGGCGATTGTGTTAATTGTGGCGGCGTTGATGTTTTTTGCCGCCAGAGGAGCGGGTGAACCGAGCGCGTTGTATACGCCGGGTACATACTCGTCAACAATTATT
>JAIRVD010000121.1 GCA_031254075.1 Clostridiales bacterium | reverse complement strand
AATTAAATATCTGCAACCTCTTTCGTTTTCCGGTCCGCGTATTGAGCACGGGCTCAGGACATTATTAAATTTTATTACAACGCGTTCTTCTTCTAACGCGCGAAGAACATCAATAAAATATTTCGGATTAAAATAAATTGTTAAATCTTTGCCCTCTGTTTCACACGGCACACCGTCATCAACAATACCGCGTTCCGATTTTGCGAAAATCGTAATATCGTCATCTCCGACTTCCAGTTTTACCGGAAGCATTCTGTTTTCTTGCGCAACAAGAACCGCACGCTCGAATGTATTTAACAATTTCACGCGGTCAACAACAACCATTGTGGAAAAATCTTCATTGTATATCTGGTCATGGCGAATAAATTCACCCGCAAGCAAACTCGAAACCATTCGAAAGCCTTCTGTTTCAAATACAGCCCTGTTCTGCGTGAAAAAGAAACTGACTTCCTCGTCTGTATCGGGCAACGCACGGCTTAATTCGCCCAACGCCCGCCCCGGTACGACTGCGCTTGTATCCGCGGCGTTTTCCATTTCAACCGACGCATATGAAATTCTAAACATATCAATTGCAATCATTTCCAATACATTGTTCTTTATTTCCATTTTTTCTCCGGTTAAAATCGGCTTAGTATGGTCTACCGCAACGGAAAAAATGGTTTGCTTTATCATACTTTTAAAAATACTTGCCTTTATCTTGTACCGTTCTTTTCCTTCCAATTCATTTTCCGGAATTATCGGAAATTCTTCCGCGGACTGCCCCGAAATTTGTAAACGCGAACGTTCACTTTTGCATATCGCGTTATATTTTTCATCAATTTCAATTACAACGCTTTCGCCCGGCATCTTTCTTATTATTTCGGTAAACAGCTTCGCATCCAGCGCCATACTTCCCGATATATCAATTTCAGCCGGAATCGCTGCTGTTTC
The DNA here is from genome assembly GCA_031254075.1 of Clostridiales bacterium. Lineage (GTDB taxonomy): Bacteria > Bacillota > Clostridia > Lachnospirales > WQUN01 > WQVC01. The sequence continues at coordinate 1,633 of JAIRVD010000121.1, read as the reverse complement.
AATGCAAATTTCCTTGTCATTTCCGATTAACGTAACCCCGACGCCCTCAACAGCCGTTAGCAAAACACATTCCAATATAGGATTCGTCGTTCGCGTCGAAACCGCACGCCCCGCCAACGCCAACGCATCTTGTAAATTTTGTTTGCCGCACCGAATAACCAAAAAATTCACCCTCTATTACATATATTATTATTTATTATAGTAGCAGTAGTAGCAGGCTGTGTTAATTAGTGGAAAAGTTGTTTTAAGCCATTGAATGATGAATTTCGCGGGTTCAAAACCTTGTATACATCCTGTTGGAAAAAACCGATTTTATTAAGACAATCCACAGGGGGTAAAAATTTTTGCTTTTTATAAACATTTCATCCACAGTTATTCCCCTTTAATTTGTGCTTCTAATACTTCAACGGAAAGTCTGATTTTTTCATCTGTTTCAATTTCGTTCAGAATTTTATTGCAGGAATGAATTACGGTAGTGTGGTCGCGACCACCGAAGAATTTTCCGACTGCCGGAAGAGGTGTATCCAGAATTTTCCGGCATAAGTACATTGCGATTTGGCGAGGAATTACTATATTATGTGTACGTTTGCGGCCGTTAATGTCTTCTATTGAGATTTTAAAATGGTCGGCCACGGTTTGGCGAATATATTCCATTGTTGCCGGTGGTTTTTCTTTGCCTACGAGTTGGTCTTTTAAGGCTGCCTGCGCCAGTTCCAAGGTAATTATTTTATTTGTCAGGCGCGAGTATGCCATTATTTTATTTAGTGCGCCTTCCATGTCGCGAATATTTGAAACGATATTTTTTATAATAAATTCCTTTACTTCTTGCGGAATATCAAGTTTTTCTGTTTCTATTTTTTTCTCCAAGATTGCGGTACGGGTTTCGTAGTCGGGGATGTTTACATCGGCGATTAAACCGGAAGCAAAGCGTGAAATCAGACGGTTTTCAATACCCGTGAGGTCGTTTGGCGGAACATCGGAGGTGAAGACGATTTGCTTATTTATTGCAGTCATATGATTGTATGTGTGAAACATTTCTTCCTGAGTTTCGTTTTTACCCTCTAAGAATTGAATATCGTCTATTAGAAGAACATCTACATCGCGGTATTTTTTGCGGAAGGAAGGGGTTGTTTTTTCGCGAAGGGATGTAATAAATTCATCCGTGAATGTTGCGCTTGATACATATAAAACTTTTTTATCCGGATTATTATCGTAAATTTGATTGCCTATTGAATGAATAAGATGCGTTTTTCCAAGCCCTACTCCGCCGTATAAAAAAAGAGGGTTATATTCTTCTGCAACGCCGGGAGTGTCCGCAACGGCCCGCGAACCTGCATATGCAAGTTCGTTACATTTTCCCGAAACGAAGGTATCAAATGTATATTTCGGACGCAGACCTGTTTTGGTGTAATTACTTATTCGCCGCGGACGTGTCGGGTCGGCGGAATCTTCTGGTGAAATAATATGAAGTTCAACGTCGTCGTTTGTGACAGAGCGGATATAACGCGTCATTTCGCGATGATAGCGACTTAAAGAGGATTTAAAAAAATCTGATTTCGCTAAAATTGTAAAAATTCCGTTTTCATATGACATAGGAATTATTGTTTCTATCATGGTATCGAAAACCACTTCT
>JAIRVD010000340.1 GCA_031254075.1 Clostridiales bacterium | reverse complement strand
TCAACAACATGTTCCGATTTAATCTTTTCAATATCCTGCTCTTCCGAAAGCTTCGCAAGCGCGGCATCGTGCCTCGCCGTAATCGCCGCCAATGCGGCGTCATGTGATACCGATACTTTTTCAATTGCATTTTCATGCTCCGCTTTCAATTTTTCAATCTCAAGCCGCAATGCCGCACGGTGCTTTTCAAAATCATTTTCCGCAACAGCCGCAAGCTCACCCTCAAGCAAAAATAGCGTGTCTTTCTGGCGATTAAGCGTATCCGTCAGTTGCTCAAGCAATCGCGTTTTATATTTAAACTCGGATTCCTGCTGTCGCTTCAGCCCTTCCATCGCAATGCGCTGCCGCTCGCCGATTATATTTATTTCATTCTCCGTAATTGATTGCATCTCTTTTTCAATACGAAGAATTGCGTCGTTTTGCTTTTTAATTATTTCGTTTATATTATCAGCCATTTTTCCACCGCCTTTTCTAATTTATCGAGTCGCAAACCGCGATTGCGAGTGCGGCTTCGAAGCATGGGACGGCGCGCGGAACGATGCAGGGGTCGTGGCGGCCTTTTATGGACAGGGTTGCGGGTTCGCTCAGAAGCAAGTCGATGCTTTGCTGTTCCTGCGAAATGGAGGGCGTTGGTTTTATCGCGGCACGAAAAATAAGGGGCATACCCGATGTTATGCCGCCGAGTATGCCGCCGTGATTATTTGTTTTTGTTTCAATTTTGTCTGAATTTAAAATAAACGCGTCATTGCTTTCACTGCCGCGCATTACTGCGGCGGAGAAGCCCGCGCCGAATTCGATGCCTTTGACGGCGGGGATTGCGAAGACGAGTTGTGCGATAATGTTTTCCATTCCGTCGAACATCGGTGAGCCGAGTCCTGCGGGCAAACCGATTGCGGCGCATTCGACCGTGCCGCCGACGGAATCGTTTTCGCGTTTTGCGTTTTCTATTTCTTTTATTACAAGGGATTCGGTTTGCGGATTTAAAACGGGGATATTCATTTCGAATAATTTTTTCAGCAACGCTTCATTAATATCAACGGGATTAAATAAATCGTCGCGGACACTTCCGACAGAAGCGATATGCGCGCCGATAAAGATTCCGTGTTTTTGTAAAATCTGCAAGCAAATTCCGCCGGCAATGCAAAGCGCGGCGGTAAGTCTTCCGGAAAAATGACCGCCGCCGGAGAGGTCTGCGTTTCCGCCGAATTTCACATGGGCGGTATAATCGGCATGACCCGGACGCGGAACCAATCTCGTATTTACATAATCAGCGGGGCGGGTATTTGTATTTTCAATAATTGCGGTGATTGGTGCGCCGCAGGTTTTTCCGTTTACAATTCCGGATAAAAATTTCGGCGTATCGGATTCCTTTCGCGGAGTTGCCCACGGAAAGCGTCCGGGAGCCCGGCGCTGCAAAAACGCGTTAAGCGCATCAAAATCAATGCGTTCTCCTGCGGGAACGCCGTCCAAAGTTACTCCGACTGCCGCACCGTGCGACTGCCCGAACAGCGATAACGAAAGGCGATTCTTCCATGTGCTTGCCACGGGCTCACCCCTCTATGACTTTTTTTCCTAATGAGCGTAAATCGTTCCAGAAGTTCGGATAGGATTTGTTAACGCATTCCGCGCCGTTTATCGTTACGGGTACTGACTCGCACGCGGCGGACGCGATTGCCGCCATCATTGCGATGCGGTGGTCGTCGTGCGAATCGACGGTTCCGCCGCGCAGGCTTTTAACGCCGTCAATCATCAAGCCGTCGGCTGTTTCCTGAATGCTTGCGCCGAGCGATTTAAGAACATCCTTAGTCGAAGTCAGGCGGTCGGATTCCTTTATACGAAGACGTTGCGCGTTTCGGATAGTCGTCTTTCCGCTTCCGACGGATGCAATTGCCGCAAGAACGGGAATTAAATCGGGAATCGGTCTTGCGTCTATTTCAATGCTGTGGCGGCGGTCTTCTTTCACAAGAATCGCGTCTTCTACTGCGGAAACATCCGCGCCCATTTTACTTAAAATTTTATATAGCGCGCTGTCGCCCTGCGCGCTGTTTTTATTTAATCCGTGCAAAACAACTCTGCCGCGCGGCATTGCTCCCGCGCACATCCAATACGCGCTGTTCGACCAATCACCCTCGGTCTCGATGATGCCGGGGCTTTTGTATGTTTCCGTTCCGTCGAATTTATATTCACGAACATTGCGCGACATAAAACTTCCGCTGTGTTCTGTGCGATAATAGTCTTTCTCTACTTCGATTTTCATTCCGAATGCTTCCGCCGCTTCGAGAGTCATTTCGATATAACCGCCCGATTCCACCGTTCCCGTAACCGAAAGGCGGCTCGGCGCGTTTAACAGCGGCAACGCCATTATAAGCCCCGAAATAAATTGAGATGAAATATCACCCGGAATTTCATAATCGTCGCCCGGTTGCAATTGCCCTTCGCAGTGCAAAACATCGCCCTCGCGCCACAGTTTTATTCCGTGATTTTCGAGCTGCTCATCCAGCGGATTAATCGGACGTCTGGGCAAACGCCCCTTCATTTCGAACGCGCCGCGAATGCCGAGCGCACACGCAACGGGTAACATAAACCTTAATGTCGAACCGCTTTCGCCGCATGGGAAAAAAATCGTCTCTTTCGGCAAATTCTTTTTGTCAACCGGAGAAACCGCAAATCCGTTTTCGTTTCTGCCGATAAACGCGCCGAGCGCGGTTAAGCATTCCATGGTCGCGATAACGTCCTCTGCCTGAGTTTCGGCACACGAAATCATCGTATCGTTATCCGCTAACGCGGCGCAA
>JAIRVD010000309.1 GCA_031254075.1 Clostridiales bacterium | reverse complement strand
ATTCTCGGTGAAAAAATGCATAAAACATTCGGTGCGGGCGACCACGCCACGACCTACGGCGGAAATCTTGTTTGCTGCGCGGCGGCGTTGGCTGTTTTGCAAATCCTGGAGCCGATTCTTCATTCCGCGGAAGAAAAAGGCGCGTATATTTCCGAAAAAGTTAAAGCAATGAATTCGCCTTATGTAAAAGAAATTCGCGGCGCGGGCTTGATGCTCGGCATTAAATTAGAAGGAATCGCACACACGGAAACCGTTGCAAAGCTTCTTTCCGCCGGACTTGTTACACTTTCCGCCGGAACCGACGTTCTGCGCTTTCTTCCGCCGCTTACAATCGAAAAAGAAGAAATCAACGAGGGGCTTTCAAGATTGGAAAAAGTTATTCGTAGGGGGTAACGTTTCATGGACGAAAAATTGGTGGCAATCGTAAAAACGCTTTTGCCGGACGGTTCGGACGTAACAAAAATCTACAAGGACGCGACGGGCGAAATTAAGGTTGACATCGTTTTGCCGGGCGGCGCGGGTTCAATGACTTGTTCGTTGAAAAAAAACCACGCGGGCTCGCTTTATATTGAATAGGAGGAAACAAAAAAATGAAAGATTTACTAAAAATTTTGGATTTATCCAAAGAAGAAATTCTGGAGATTTTAAATCTCGCCGACCAAATGAAATACGAATCGAAAAACGGTATTGCGCATCGCGTTCTTGAGGGCAAGACGCTTGCAATGATTTTTCAAAAATCTTCGACACGCACGCGTGTTTCGTTTGAGGTGGGAATGTATCAGCTCGGCGGATACGCGCTGTTTCTTACGCATAATGATTTGCAAATAGGACGCGGCGAACCCGTTGAAGACACGTCGCGCGTTCTTTCGCGCTATGTTAACGGAATTATGACACGTACATTCGCGCAGGAGGAAGTCGAATCGCTTGCGAAATGGTCATGTATTCCCGTAATTAACGGGCTTACCGATTTCGAACATCCGTGTCAAATTCTTGCCGACTTAATGACAATCCGTGAATATCATTCCGCGCTTGAGGGTGTGAAAATCGGATACATCGGCGACGGAAACAATGTTTGCAATTCTCTTATCGCAGGCGCGTTAAAATGCGGAATGAAAATTTCCGTGGCAACGCCTAAAGGTTACGAACCCCACGCCGATACTCTCGCATTCGCTAAAGGTAATCCCGATTTCGTTCTGACAACTTCCCCCGAAGAAGCCGCAAAAGACGCAGATGTTCTCTATACAGACGTTTGGGCAAGCATGGGCATGGAAGAAGAAGCACAGCAGCGCATGAAAGCCTTTGCGGGCTTCCAAGTAAACGACGAAATCATGAACCTCGCGCACCCTAAAGCCATTGTTCAGCACTGTCTTCCCGCACACCGCGGCGAAGAAATCACCGCCGAAGTTTTCGAAGCACACGCCAACCCCATCTTCGATGAAGCAGAAAACCGCCTGCACGCACAGAAGGCGATTATGGCGATGTTGATGGGTTAAGTTTTTTTAGTAAGAAGACCTTGGGACTCTGCCCCAAACCCCGCAAGCCTTTGAAAAGGCTTGACCCAAACTTTAAATTTGAAAAATGCCGCGCAAAGGCGCGCGGCATTTTTTATGAAAAACAACTGTAACCAATTATCATGGATTTGTTTTCTTGTGGACAAAAATATTTTCAGACATGTTTATGTGAAATTAAAAGGGAGGGCATTTCTATGCCGCAAAGGAAAGACATAAAAAAGGTATTAATAATCGGTTCGGGTCCAATCGTGATTGGGCAGGCATGTGAGTTTGATTATTCGGGGACGCAGGCTTGTCAGGCTTTGAAGGGATTGGGATATACGGTTGTGCTTGTGAATTCGAATCCGGCTACGATTATGACGGACCCGGATATGGCGGATATTACTTATATTGAGCCGTTGAATCGGCAGCGTTTGACGGAGATAATCGCGGAAGAACGACCTTGTGCGTTGTTGCCTAATTGCGGCGGGCAGACGGCGTTGAACCTTGCGATTGAATTGGAGAAGGCGGGAGTGTTTGCGCAATACAACGTTGAAGTTATCGGTGTGAATCTTGCTGCGATTGAGCGCGGCGAGGACAGAATTGCGTTTAAGGAAATGATGAACGAGTTGGGAATTGAAATGGCGCGTTCGTCGCCGGCGTATTCTGTTGACGAGGCGGTGGAAATCGCGGGGGGATTGGGATATCCCTGTGTTGTGAGACCGGCGTATACGATGGGCGGAGCGGGCGGCGGCATTTGTTATACGGAAGCGGAACTGCGCGAAATTGCGTCGCGCGGAATTAACGCGAGCATAATTAATCAAGTGTTAATTGAAGAAAGCGTTTTGGGTTGGGAAGAATTGGAGCTTGAAATTGTTCGTGATTCGTCTGACCGGTGCATAACGATTTGCGGAATCGAAAATCTTGACCCGATGGGCGTTCATACGGGCGATTCGATTTGCTGCGCGCCGATGCTTGACGTAAGCGACGAGGTGAAAAAGCGGTTGGAAGTCGCAGCGCATAAAATCGTGCGCCGTGTCGGCGTGATTGGCGGATGCAATTGTCAATTTTGTTACAATCCGAAAGACGGACGAATTTGCGTTATCGAAATTAATCCGCGTACATCGCGTTCGTCGGCGTTGGCTTCGAAGGCGACGGGTTTTCCGATTGCGAGGGTTTCCGCGCTGCTTGCGGCGGGGATTACGCTGGACGAGCTTCCGTATCACCGGCTCGGCACGCTTGATAAATACGAATTTTTCGGCGATTACGTCGTTGTGAAATTTCCGCGATGGGCGTTTGAGAAATTCCCGGGCGCGAAAGATGTTCTCGGAACGCAAATGAAAGCCGTCGGCGAGGTTATGAGCGTCGGGAAAAATTTGAAAGAAGCATTGCAAAAGGCAGTGCGTTCGTTGGAAACGGGACGTTCGGGGCTTGGCTTCGCGAAGGATTATAATTTGAAATCGCGCGAAGAGCTTTTGGAATTATTAAACCGTCCGACCGATGAAAGATTTTTTATTCTTTATGAAGCGTTGCGCAAGGGCGTAACCGTTGACGAATTATTTAAATTAACCGCGATTAAACCTTTTTTCTTAAATCCGATGAAGGAACTTGTTGAGCTTGAAGAAGAAATTTTAAAATACCGAGATAAGTCGTTGCCCGATGAATTGTTGATTCGGGCGAAGAAGGACGGTTTTTCCGATAAATATTTGGCGTGGCTGTTACACATTCCCGAAACGGAAATCGCGAACCGGCGAGAGGCAGTCGGGCTGAAAAAAGGCTGGGAAGCGATTACGGTTTCGGGCGCGGAAGATGAGTTTTATTATTATTCTACTTATTTGAACGACGCGCCCTTGCCGCGTCCCGCAAGGGCGAATTCGAAAAAAGTTATGATACTCGGCGGCGGTCCGAATCGGATAGGGCAGGGGATTGAATTCGATTATTGCTGTGTTCACGCGACTTACGCATTGCGCGACATGGGCTACGAAACCGTCATGGTTAATTGCAATCCCGAAACCGTAAGCACCGACTATGACACGGCGGACAGGCTTTATTTCGAGCCGCTGACGGTTGAGGACGTGCTTGCGATTGTGAAATATGAAAATCCGATGGGCGTTATTGTGCAGTTTGGCGGACAAACGCCGCTTAATATCGCGCAGGAATTAAAGGCGTTAGGCGTTCCGATTCTCGGAACTTCGCCCGAAATTATCGCGACGGCGGAAGACCGCAATTTGTTCCGCGAAATGATGCAGAAATTAAGAATTCCGATGCCCGAAAGCGGAATGGCGAAAACCGTGGACGAAGCACTCGCGGTTGCGCGTGCAATCGGCTTTCCGTTAATCGTGCGTCCGTCGTATGTACTCGGCGGCGCGGGAATGGCGATTGTTTATAATAACGAAACTCTGAAAACATATATGGAAAACGCGGTTCGCAATGCCGATATCGCGGAGGATATGGCGCCGATTCTGATTGACCGCTTCCTTGAACGCGCGCTTGAATGCGAAGCCGATGCGATTTCCGACGGAATCAATGTTTTCGTTCCGTCAATCATCGAGCATATCGAAAACACAGGCGTTCATTCCGGCGACAGCGCGTGTACGATTCCGCATATTTCGATTCCCGAAAGCGCGGTTGTGACGATTAACGAGTATTCGCAGAAAATCGCGCACGAACTCGGCGTAATCGGCTTGATGAATATTC
>JAIRVD010000206.1 GCA_031254075.1 Clostridiales bacterium | reverse complement strand
CGCGTGATATCACCGCCGTAACATTTTGAAAGCACATCCTTGCGCAACGCGCCGATTGTTTCCCGCGCGACGATTTTGCTTCCGATAGTCGCCTGAATCGGAATTTCAAATTGATGTTTCGGAATTTCCTTTTTCAATTTTTCTGCCATTTTGCGACCGCGTTCAGCGGCGGTTTTCGCGAAAACGATAAACGAAAGCGCGTCAACGGGTTCGTGATGCACGAGGATGTCGAGTTTAACAAGGTCAGATTCGACATAGCCGAGCAAATCATAATCAAACGAAGCATAACCTCGGCTGCGCGATTTCAGCGTGTCGAAAAAATCGTAAATAATTTCGTTAAGCGGCAACTCATATCGAAGAATCGCGCGCTTGTCGTCCATGTATTCCATGCCGATATAAACACCGCGGCGTTCTTGGCAAAGCTCCATCACGGGACCGATGTATTCCGTCGGCAACATGATTTCCGCTTTTACGATTGGTTCTTCCATGAAATCAATGCGCGAAGGGTCAGGCATGTCCGCCGGATTCGACAACTCGATTGTCTCGCCGTTCGTCTGATGAACCTTGTAAATTACGCTCGGCGCGGTTGTTATTAAATCTAAATTATATTCGCGTTCAAGCCGCTCCTGAATTATTTCCAGATGCAACAACCCCAAAAATCCGCATCGAAATCCAAACCCGAGCGCAACGGAAGTTTCCGGTTCGAATTGCAACGCGGCATCGTTTAAGCGAAGCTTTTCCAGTGAATCGCGCAAATCGGTGTAACGCGCTCCGTCGGCGGGGAAAACTCCGCAATACACCATCGGATTTACCTTTTTATATCCCGGGAACGGCTCGTCGGTTTTGCGCGAAAACTCCGTTACGGTATCGCCGATTGAGGTGTCGCGCACATTTTTTATGCTTGCCGTGATATATCCTACTTCGCCGGCGGAAAGTTTTTCGGAAGGAATAAATTTTCCCGGTCCGAAATATCCCGTTTCGACGATTTCAAATTGTTTTTCCGTCGCCATAAAATACGCGTGTGTTCCTTTTTTGATTACGCCGTCAATCACGCGAATAAAAACGATTACACCTTTGTACGCGTCGAAAACGGAATCGAAAATCAACGCTTTCAACGGTGCGTCGGCATCGCCGACGGGTGCGGGGATTCCGCTGACAACGCGGTCGAAAACATGCTGAATATTTAAATTATTTTTCGCGGAAATAAGCGGCGCGTCTTCCGTGTCCAAGCCGATTACATTTTCGATATCTTTTTTTACACGTTCCGGGTCTGCGGCGATTAAATCAATTTTATTTATTACCGGAACAACTTCGAGATTATTGTCAAGCGCGAGATAAACATTCGCCAATGTCTGCGCCTCAATGCCCTGCGCCGCGTCCACAATTAAAATCGCACCCTCGCAAGCCGCAAGCGAACGGCTGACTTCATAAGTGAAATCCACATGACCGGGCGTGTCGATTAAATTCAAAATATATTCGCCGCCGTCGGGCGCGTTGTACACAAGCCGCACTGACTGCGCCTTTATCGTAATTCCTCGCTCTCGCTCCAAATCCATATTATCCAAAACCTGCGATTGCATTTCGCGTTTCGTCAAAACACCCGCAAGTTCGATAAGCCTGTCCGCAAGCGTCGATTTTCCGTGGTCGATATGCGCGATAATGCAAAAATTTCTGATATGTTTCATGAAATTCCTCCGTATAAAAATAAAATGCTGATAATTCCGAAAACGGCAATCGCCAAAAGCAAAACCTTATCGTCGAAAATTACGGTTACGGGGTCGCCGTGCGAAATTCCGTTATGAACGTTTAATAAATATTTCAGAATCACAAAAATAACGAGCGGAACAGTGTAAATCATCGCAGAAACGCTTGTCAACGCCCAAAGCGCGTAGAAAACAATACTGACCCCCGCGCAAGCAAACACAGCTCCGTTCAGAAAATCCATGTTGTACTCGCCAATAACTTTTCTTGAGTCGGAAGCGACCATAAGCAGCTCGCCGCGTCTTTTCCCGAATGCAAGAAATAACGAAACCGCCGTTATCGTCAAAAACAGCCATTCCGAAACCGCAACGAACTCGCCGATTACCGCGCCGCCGATGTAAACGCGCAAAACAAACCCCGCAGCGATGCAAAAACAATCAATTATCGCAAAATGCTTCAACGCAAACGAATACGCAAAATTTAAAAATACATACGACACAGAAAAAATTAACGCAAGCTCTCCGCCGAAAAGATACATCAATAAAAATCCCGCTGCAAATAAAAATAACGCAAACAACGCCGCCGCCGATTTTTTTATCTCACCCGACGCAATAGGACGCGCTTTCTTCTGCGGATGAGTTTTATCTTTTTCATAATCGGCGATATCGTTTACGGCGTAAATTCCCGACGCCGCCAAACAAAGCCCGATAAAACAAATAACCACATTCAACAGCATGTCCGCATTCGTCAAATTAAACGAATACATTATCGGCACAAAAATTAAAGCATTTTTAACAAAATGCTTTGGTCTCATTAATTTTACATAATTTATAAGCTTCATTTTTCAAGAATATGCGCGACGCAAGGAATTGTCAAGAAATTTGAACCGCGAAAGGCGCGAAAAGCACGAAAACGAAAATTAGTTCCCGGCACAATATTCTTATCGTGTATAGTGACCCAATGTTGGTTGATTGCACCTTCAACCGCGTTATACCGGCTATAACGACATACGAGAATCTGTCCAAATTCTTGTAAAAACTAATGAGTTAAGATATATTACAACTATGCAAGGGGTGCTTGTAATAAAAGCCTAATAGGAGATAAGTTTGCGGGAGGAAAAAATGAAGACTTTGAAAAGAATATTTGCATCGGCAGTTATATTAATTGTGATGTTGGGTTTGACACCGCCCCCCTACGCGGGATATAACACTCCCATTTCCTTTGACGAACATACGACGATGGAAATCGACGGGGAGCGATTCGCTACATTCCGGGAAGTTGCGCCCGGCGTTGTTTCATCAATGATTAACCCGCGCACATTTGCGAATATAATCGACGCGGTCTACGCTTGGGACGATGTGTCAAGAACCATAACGTTTAACGGAATGTCCGCAACGGGTGTTGAAACATCTGTTCTATTGACGCTTGAAAACCCATCGATTTTTGTAAACGGGAAAGTTCAAGACATTGCTTTGCTTTCGGGTCAGCCGGAATTGGAGGGGCAATTATTCCCTGTTGTTTTTGACAGCCGTATCTATGTTCCCGTTCGCGTGCTTGCAAATATCTTCGGTCTTCCCGTCAGTTTCGAAAACGGCACGGTAATCCTTGGTTGAGATTCCGTAACA
>JAIRVD010000197.1 GCA_031254075.1 Clostridiales bacterium | reverse complement strand
ATGATTTCAAATTCATAATGAAACACGCAACTTTTTATAAGTGCGTGTGCGGTCGTTTCCTTTGTCCACAAAATTAAATCCGCAATCAATCCCGAAACCGCGTCGGCAGGCGGTGCGATATGCACAACTTCTGCTTCGCGAACAATGCCGATATTGCCTGAACGAAACTGCCCCGCGTCTTTCACCAAATCCTTCATCAGAATCTGATGCGCGCATAATAAATCCATTATATCGTAGGGGTTGAAATCAAGAAGTTTTTCATAAACCTCAAAAGCGTTCCGCGCTTCGCAAATATCTTGCGGAGGCGCGATGATGTTTTTCCCGTCGTAAAGAGCCGTTATTTGTTCAAACGAAAGAGTATTGTTTTCAATTGCAAGCGATGAATGAATCGAACGTAAACGGTTTATTCGCCGCAGCTTCAAATTTTTCTCAATGCCGCTTTGAATCGAAAGTACGTCAACACGGGCGGCGATAAGCGCGACCAGATTTAGGATTTTATCGGAATTTGCATATTTCGGTTTGTATAGAAGACCACTCATTGCAAACTCTTTTCAACATCCGACTTGAATTTAAAGCCGTCAATATTAAAACCACCGAAGGAATTTAAAACCGCGGTGGTTAATTTTTTAAATGCTTCCACTTTATTTTCTTTAGCGGTGATGGCTTTGATGATTAAATCGGCGATAACCGGGTCGGGTAATTCGCGCAGCAGATATTTTTTTCTGACTGTGTCGTTTTCGATATTTCCGTATATGGCTTTGATGTTATAGGGGCGGTTGATGCAGTACATATATTTTTCGATTAGGCGGTTCAATAAACTGAAATACATAAAATCGAATTCGGGTTTTTGGAGTTCGCGGGCGTCTTGCAAGCCGTCGATGTATTTATTTCCGCGTTCTCTGTAATTGACGTTCTCATCAAGAACGATGTGTACATCCAAATCGGAATGCTTTGTCGGATTTCCCGTGACGAAACTTCCGCACGCCAAAACGCCGACGACGTCGTTTTTGTATTCAAAGTCGGCTAAGAAAATTTCCAGTTTCTTTTTCGAATCATGCATTATTATTCCCCCGCGCCTTCGGAATAATATACATAAAGCGCGTCGATTTCGCCGTTTTCGAGCATTTCCGTGAGAACGGCGTTGATTGAGGCGAGCAGTTCGGTGTCTTCGTGACGAACGGCTATGCCGAAATCTTCGCGTTCGAATGCGTTTTCGTCGCTTACAAGGCGCAGTCCGGCATATTGGTTTACAAGTCTGTTGGCGTAAATCGAGTCTACGACGATTGCGTCGATTCCGCCGGAAAGAAGATGCACGACGCTCTGTGAGATTAGTGTATATGATTCCAGTTCGCTGAATTCTATGTTCTCAAGAACGAACATTTCGCCTGTTGTTCCCGTTTGAACGCCGATGTGCAAGCCGTGAAGGTCGTTTGCGCCGTTGATTTCAGTGTTGTCGGCGGAAACCACGATGAATTGAACATCCGTGAAATACGGAACGGAAAACGCGGCTTCTTCCAGCCTTCCCGGATTAACGGACATCGCCGCAGCTACGAAATCAACGGTTCCGGCGTTTAAGTCGGTCAGAAGACCATCGAAGTCGGCATCAAGAATTCGAAGCTCCGCGCCGAGCGATTCGGCGATTCGCATACCGATTGCAATGTCTATTCCTGAATACTGCCCGTGCCGCCCTTCGCCCGATGCCGGGATAAACTCAAACGGCGCAAACGCGGCGTTGGTTCCCATAACGATTATGGATGCATCGTTTTTTTTATCGCATGACGCGAAAAAAATTGCGGAAAAAATTAAAATCAAAAAAATTTTTTTCATTTAAATCATCTCCTTTGGAGCAGAGCGGTTTTTGCTCTGCATATTTCTTTATAATTAACTTTGCATTGCCGCGAATTAAATATGATTCACTGTTGCAAAAATGTCAATGATAAATTATAATGAATATTTGGATTTAAACTTGATAACCAAATGGCAGAATGCTAGAATCTTTATGACAGGATAATTCTGCGCAAAAGGAAAGGGGTTTTGAAATGCTTAACAAAAAAAGCATCGACGACATCAATGTAAAGGGAAAAAAGGTGTTGGTTCGTTGTGATTTCAACGTGCCGTTGATTGACGGCAAAATTACGGACGAGAACAGAATCGTTGCGGCGTTGCCGACGCTGAAAAAATTAATCGCGGACGGCGGACGCCTGATTTTATGTTCACATCTCGGCAAGCCGAAAGGACCGGACCCGTCGGCGACGCTTGCGCCTGTGGCGGAACGTTTAAGTGTGCATCTCGGTCAAACAGTGAATTTTTTGGACTGCGCCTACGTTGAATGCGACGATTGCCGCGCAAAAATATCAGAGCTTAAAGACGGAGAAGTCGCGCTTTTACAAAACACCCGTTTCCGTAAAGAAGAAGAAAAAAATGAAGACGAGTTCTCGAAAGAATTGGCGTCAATTGCGGATGTTTATGTAAACGACGCATTCGGCTCCGCTCACAGAGCGCACTGCTCAACAGTCGGCGTAACGAAATTCGTTAAAGAAACGGCAGTCGGTTATTTAATGCAAAAGGAATTACAATTCTTGGGAAACGCGGTAAACAAACCCGTTCGTCCGTTTGTTGCAATTCTCGGCGGCGCGAAGGTTTCCGATAAAATTCCCGTGATAAATAATCTGCTCGGCAAAGTAGATAAATTAATAATCGGCGGCGGAATGGCTTACACATTCTTCGCGGCGCAAGGATACGGCGTCGGAACGTCGTTGCTTGAAAAAGACAGAATCGAATTCGCGAAGGAAATGATAGCGAAGGCTAAGGAAAAGGGCGTTGAATTGCTCCTTCCGGTTGACACGGTTGTCGCTAAAAAATTCGACAAAGACGCAGAATTCAAAACCGTTGCCTCCGACGGAATCGAAGACGATTACATGGGGCTCGATATCGGCGAAAAAACGAGAGAAATCTTCTCAAATGCAATAAAAGAAGCGAAAACGGTAATATGGAATGGCCCGATGGGCGTGTTTGAATTCCCGAATTTCGCGAAAGGAACGCTCGCGCTTGCACAAGTCCTTGCGGAGCTTGACGCAACAACGATTATCGGCGGCGGCGACAGCGCGGCGGCGGTAAATCAGCTCGGCTACGGCGATAAAATGACGCATATATCCACGGGAGGCGGCGCATCGTTGGAATTCCTTGAAGGCAAGGAATTACCGGGTGTCGTGGCGGTTCAGGATAAGTAGAGGGGAGAATAAAAATTGGCAAGACTAAAGGTAGTAGCAGGCAACTGGAAGATGAATCTGTGCCACAAAATGGCGGAGGCTCATATAAAGGATTTAAAAGAAAAAATCGACACAATAAAAGTTGAAGTTGTGTTGTGTGTTCCGTTTGTTCATTTAAAAATGGTGCAGGAATTGCTTGCGGACACCGCAATAAAAGTCGGTGCGCAAAACATGCACTACGCGGAAGAAGGCGCTTACACGGGCGAAATTTCGGCAAAGATGCTTGCGGCGGAAAAAGTTCCGTATGTAATCGTCGGTCACTCCGAAAGGCGTGAATATTTTGGAGAATCTGACACGCAGGTAAATTTGAAAGCGCTATGCGCGTTGAAAAACGGTTTAACGCCGATTATTTGCATTGGCGAAACTTTAAAACAACGCAAAACGGGGCGCACATTTAATGTAATTCGTAAGCAGCTCAGTTTCGCAATTGATGAAATGACTGCGGAAGACATTACAAAATGCATAATCGCATACGAACCTATCTGGGCAATCGGTACGGGTGAAACCGCCACAAAAGAACAAGCCGAGGAAGTCTGCGCAATGATTCGCAAGCAAATTAACACGCGTTACGGACATTGGGCGGCAGATACTCTGCGCGTTCTTTACGGCGGAAGCGTTACGCCCGAAAACGCAAACGAGCTTTTCACAATGCCGAATATTGACGGCGGCTTGGTCGGCGGCGCAAGCTTGAAATCGAGCTTCGAAAAGGTGGTGCATTTTGAGTAAAGAAAAAGAAACCGTCGTGTTAATGATTCTCGACGGGTTCGGTATCTGCGACGAGAAGGAATCAAATGCGATTCACCTTGCCGAAACGCCTCATATTGATTGGCTGATGCAAAATTTCCCGTATCAAACAGGCGCGGCGTCCGGAATGGATGTCGGCTTGCCCGACGGGCAAATGGGAAATTCCGAAGTCGGGCATACAAACATTGGCGCGGGGCGAATCGTTTATCAAGAACTCACTCGTATAACAAAAGAAATTGCGGACGGCGAGTTCTTTGAAAACGAAATTTTGCTCGGCGCGGTTGAAAACGCGAAGCAAAATAATTCCGCGTTGCACTTGTACGGATTGCTTTCGGACGGCGGCGTTCACAGTCACAACACGCATTTGTATGCGTTGCTTGAACTCGCGAAACGCAACGGTTTGACGGAAATTTACGTTCACGCGTTTTTGGACGGTCGCGATACTCCGCCTGCTTCGGGTTTGGATTATTTAAAAGAGCTCGAGGCGGAAATGCAGGAAATCGGCGTCGGAAAAATCGCTACGATTTCGGGGCGTTATTACGCAATGGACAGGGACAATCGTTGGGAACGCGTTCAGCTTGCGTATGACGCGCTGACGCT
>JAIRVD010000192.1 GCA_031254075.1 Clostridiales bacterium | reverse complement strand
TCACCGTTTTCGAGAATGCGTTTTCGCTCTCTCCAATCCGGCATCAGCGTTGAGAGAAGCTCATAAAATTTCTTCGAGTGATTTGGTTGTAAGAAGTGTATAAACTCGTGGTAACTATTCAGTCTACACAAACCCAAACGAAAAATACTCCGCCTTTCGGTTTTGAAGGCGTTCGGCTATTAATTGCGGCTTGCTCTTTTTCAGCTTTTTGCCCGATTCAGGAGGCGGAATGGGGTCAAGTGCCGCACGCACAAGGGAGTCATTTTTATTGCTGTACTTTTTCCATGTTTTTCTCGGAGCCTCCGTGAACCCTTTTTCGATTAAGTCTTCCTTTATTCGTTTCATTTCTACCAATAGGTCAAGCATTTTCACTGACCATTTTTGCCGATAATTCTCAAATATCCCCGTTAAGTCTCGCAGTATGTGGGCGTTACAAAGTGCGTGTGTGAAATTGTATGAAAAATACGACATCGCTCAGCGAATGCTTTTACGCTCCGTTTCATGTTTGAAGCGGCATTGTATATTTCTCTGTTTTCTTTTTTCATCATGTGATTATTATAGCACATATCACGCTTTTTGGCTTGATAAATTATATTATTTATAGGAAGTTAAAACAATAAATTTATTGCAACGAAACCATAACCCTCGGTACAATTTCCATTTTTGAAAAAATCTCTTGTTTTTCATCGGTGTGTTTAGTGTAGAGTGTGTAGTTATTTTTGCGCAGATTTTCTACCATATCGTAGGCGTCGATGTTGTGTTGTTGCAATTTTTTTGCGGTTTCGGAAATTTCGTCAGAAATTTTTTGTGCGAAAATTGCTTGGGTGTTTGCGCAGGCTTCTTCGTAGACGGTTCCGTGTACTTCGACGTTGATTATCGCGCGGATTCCCGAAGCGGTTTGTTCAAAATTTATTTGGGCTTTGTGGCTTTCGACCTCCATTGAAATTTTCGGCTTGTCTGCGGTAACAACCTTTTCGTTGTTTCCATCTGTAACGCACCACAGAAAGCTTTGCATTTCATCTAGTGTGCCTGTTTTTTCGTGATTTTTTATCAAAACCGCGCCCGAAAGTTTCAGTTCATCGTTGTCATGTTCTATTTTCGGAATAATCATGTCGGTTTGCGCGGAAAGCTTTTCGAAGTCGAACTCAAACGTATTTCGGTAAATCTCCCTCGGCGGTTTGACTTCCAGTATTTCCGACGGATTTTCCGCCGCAAGCACATTGATTCGCCGAGGGGATTTCAAAGTGTTTTGCAGTGTTTCAATCGCGTTTCGTAAAAACTCTCTGTCTTCGGTCAGATTCGTTCCGATAATCAGCAGTTTTGTTTGACTGTAATATAATTCCTTGTCGCTATTTTCGTCCAAATATTTCAATGCCTCCGTAACGGTGCGTCCCTCTGCGTATTTCATTTGCGCGTACTGCTTTTCATCTTCTTCTTCGTTATGTGTAGCGGGAATGCTTACCATTACGATGTAATTTTCATCTTGTTTATCAATTCCGATTGCCACAACGAACGCGCGGTCTTCGATTTCGACCTTGTCCCAGCAACCCACAAGAAGCAGCGCGAACGGAAGCAGAAGCAACATTTTTTTATTTCCCGCAATTGAAATCTTCGAAGCGGTTAAAATTATCAGCGGAAAAACAACCAGAAAAAAAACACCCGTCGTAATGTACATAGTGTCGATTCGTGCGAAAATTTCTTCGCGGCTGAACGGAATAATGCTGACGCAAAAAACCGCGATTGCCGAAACCGTTACGCCGAAACCGAGCGATGGTTTTTTAAATACATCGCGAACTAACAGCCCTCCGAAAAATAACATCGCATTGCCGAGCACGAATGCCGTAATTATCCAAAAGCCGAACATCAAAGCCTCTTGCCGTTGAATAAACGAAATATTCGCAACGTCCATCATGCGAAGCACAGGCCACGGTTCGCTTGCGACGCCGCGTCCGAGCGACGCAATCGTAATCGCCGTAATTGCCGCAATAATCAGCCCCGCAATACCAAGCGCGCCCGCAACCGCACGCGCCAAACTTTTCTCGCGCGGAACATAGGGCGAAACCAACAGCAAACATTCCAGCCCTGTCAATATAAATCCGAGCCGAACCGTTCCGAGAACCAACGCCCTCGCGTCCGTAACAAGTGCGGGCTTCAAATTAGAAAAATCCGCATCCATAATCGCCACAATAAATAAAAATAAAAACGGCAAAATCATCAGCGCAAATAGAACCTCCGCAATCTGCGCACGTGTTTCCATTCCCTTCGACGCGGCATATGCACATGCCGCAATCATCACCGCCGCAATCACCCACATCGGCGTTTTCGGAAGCATTATCTCTCTGGAAATTTCCAAGAATATGCGCAGTTCAAGCCCCGCCGCGATAACCAACTTCACCCACATCACAAAACCCACAGTATACGCAACCGGCTTAGTCAAAAGCAACGCAACCGACTCAATAAACGAAGGTTCTTCCCGTCCAAGCTCCAACTCCGCCGCCCTCTGCGCAGCCCTTGCCGCCGCACTAATCAACGCCCCCACAATAATCGCAACAATCATCAATCCGACCGCAATAACCCACCCGTCCTGAACCCCCTCGGGTAAATAAGCCGCAACCCTCTGCGGCAAAACAATAACACCCGTCCCCATCGCGGACAGAATGATTAAAATTTGAAGCTGTCGCATAGAAATTTTTCTGTTAGAAGACATAGCGCACCTCGTAGTTTTTTATTTTCCCTGTCTCGTGGTTTGGTTTGGATTTGCGAAGAACGGGCGTTTTTTTAGACTGAACAGCGGAAAGCGGAAAAGTGAATCTTTGAGGTCTTCGTAGTGGCTCATTTCTGAAGCGGCGAACGGCATAAGGTATGGGAATCCGAAGCTTCGCAGGGAAGCGAGGTGAGTGAGGGTGATGATGAGTCCGATTATCAGACCGAAGAATCCGAAGAGAGCGGAAAGTACGAGTACGCCGTATTTTATGATGCGAAAACCGTACACAAGTGAAATTGACGGGATTGAGAATGTTGCGATGCCTGTGAGAGCGACGATTATTACGACGATGGGGCTTACGATGCCGGCTTCTACGGCGGATTGACCGATTATCAAGCCGCCGACTATGCCGATGGTTCCGCCGGAAGCGTTGCGCAGACGGATGCCGGCTTCGCGCAGAAGCTCGAACGCGGCGTCGAGCAGAACGAATTCGAGTACGGCGGGAAACGGGATTGCCGCACTTGCTTCCGCCAGTCGTGATACCATTGAAATCGGAATCATCGACGGGTGGAATAACGCGACGGAGATATAGATGCCGGGCAACGCGACTGACATAAACGCGCCGACAAAACGCAGAAACCGTGTCGCGCTCATGACCTGCCAACGGCTGTAATAGTCTTCGGAGGCATGAAAAAACTCGTTTAATGTAACGGGAACAATCATCACAAACGGAGAGTTGTCTATGATTATCGCAACTCGCCCGTCGAGAATCGACGACGCGGCTTTGTCGGGGCGTTCTGTCAGTTGAACCTGCGGGAACGGGCTAAGCCAGCTTTCTTCAATTAATTGCTCAACGCTTCCGCTGTCCATAATGCAGTCGATTTCGATTGCTTTCAGGCGTCGCTCGACTTCGGAAAGAACCTCAGGGCGAACGATGTTACTCATGTAACAAACCGCGATGTCAGTGAGGCTTCGTCTGCCGAGTTTCGATTGCTTTACAATAAAATGATTATCGCGAATGCGCCGCCGCAGCAGCGCGGTATTAAAACGCATTACCTCGCTGAAAGCCTCACGCGGACCTTGCACAACAACTTCCGTTTCCGCCGATTGAATTCCGCGGTTCGGAAAACCTCTCGACGCAATCACAATGACCTTGTCGCAGCCGTCGATGAAAACCGGCATGTCGCCCGCGTGAATAAAATAAATAATATCGAACATATCCTCAGATTCGGAAATATCCGTAGTCGCGATTCCTCTGTCGCGAATCGTTTCGTAAATGGTCTCACCCATTTCCTCCGGCGAAAGCGACGCCCAATCCATATCGAAAAGCCGCTTGATTACGGTAAAATCCGTTTCCTCGCGGTTCGTCATCGCATCGAAATACGCCAAATAAAGCCACGGCCCGCCTGCGCCGCCCACCGCAAACTTTCTTCCGATATAGTCCTGGCTCTCACTGAACAGACCTTTCAAAAGTTCTATGTTTTCTTCCAAATTCTTACTCGGCTTCTGCCCCTTAAAATCTTCAACCATTTTCATTTTTTTCACCGAAATTATTTTGCCGTATTTTTAATAATATATTCTCGCGCGAATACCCGTTGCCGGACACAGTGAGCGAAGCGAATGTTTCCCGCGCCCCGCGACGGGTGGAGCTATTGGCATTTCTCACAGGAACACCGAGCAAACTTTGGAATTTTCGACAATGACAATGCGGGTATATTTTTGTAATATTCCCGTAATATTTAAAAATTAAATCCAATAGGAGGCATTTCATGGCAGGCTTAGAACTGAAAAACATTGTTAAAAAGTATCCGAATGGTTTCGTTGCGGTGTCGGATTTCAACCTGAAAATCGCGGACAAGGAATTCATTATCTTCGTAGGTCCGTCCGGTTGCGGAAAAACCACAACACTTCGCATGATTGCAGGCCTGGAAGAAATCACCGAAGGCGAATTGTACATCGGCGACCGTCTTATGAACGACGTTGCCCCGAAAGACCGCGACATCGCAATGGTATTCCAAAACTACGCGCTTTACCCGCATATGAGCGTTTACGACAACATGGCATTCGGCTTGAAGCTTCGCAAAACGCCGAAGGCAGAAATCGACAAGCGCGTACATGAAGCCGCGAGAATTCTTGATATCGAACATCTTCTCGACCGCAAGCCGAAGGCTCTTTCCGGCGGACAAC
>JAIRVD010000130.1 GCA_031254075.1 Clostridiales bacterium | reverse complement strand
CCGCAATTATGCTGGAAAGCAAAATTCTGCAAAAAATTCCAAACCCCGTTTACCCCACTTCATATGTAATTCTAGCCGAATAAGAACCAAAAAAAACGCTTGCACGTATTATAAACCGGTGCAAGCGTTTTTTATTTTGTCCGAACTATAAGCTTTTTATCGTTTCGATGGGAAGCCCCGTTTCTTCGGCGATTTCTTCAAACGGTCTGCCGCGAAGAAGCAATTTTTTTGCCACCAGCTTCAGCCTTTCATTTTCACGTTCTTTCAACAAGCCTTTCTCTTCCACGCTAAGACCGCTTCTCAGATTTCGTAAAAACAAATCTCGGCAAAGCTAAAAAGTATTATTTTGCAAACGGCAACCCCCGTGACACAGGTGCAAATATTCACAGCAAAGACATTCTTCGCGCTTCATTGTATTTCTGAAATTCTTATGCTTGTCGTTGTTAACCCAGTTATCGAAAGTAAGAGCCGCCGTGTCGCCGAAGGGTTCATGCCAAAAAGAGCAGGGCTTATACATACCGTTCACATCTATCGCAATAATCGAATTGCCGCCGACACAGCCGTTATTGTCGTGCGTGCGGCAGGTGCGGACGTTTGCAAAATCGTTTTCTGCAAGCACTTCAAAAAGAGAGCAGTCATACAAAAACATGAGCCGTCGATTCAGCTTATGCAATTGACGCAATTTTTCGGGTATTTTGTTGATTTCATTGTCAACGGAAAGTCCTTTTATGTGTGCGTTCTTTGCGGTGGTTTTGTATCGCAAAAATAAAATGATTCTGACGCCGGCTTTTTTTACGGTGCTTACAATTTCGTTAAGATGCGGCATTGTTTCTGTTGAAAGAAGCAAATTGATACCGGGTCTTTTTCCGGTTGCTTTGCGATAATTGCGGATTGCCGGAGGAATGTGTTCCATGTCTTGGGGTTTATGTACGCTTAAATGAATATTCCCGAATACGGCGCATTTTTTTGCGAACTCGTATGTCATGGTTAGCCCGTTGGTTGTCATGTTTGGCAGAACTTGCTTTTCGCGAGAGTATTCCGCAATTTCAAAAATTTGCGGGTGCAAGGTTGGCTCTCCGCCGCCAAACGATAATGAAAAAACACCAAGCTCCGATAACTTGTCTATTATGTCTTTTGCCATTTCAAGCGGCATATCTGCGGGAGTGTCGCATTCGTCGGAATTGTAACAGCCACGGCAAAACATATTGCACCGCGTTGTTATTGCGATATGCGCGTCCAACGGCGCGGAAAAAACGCCGTCTTTCAAAATTGCGTTTTCGTTTTTGCTGATGCCGTAAGCGTCTGCATACGCGCTGTTAACGTGTGCAACAAAAGCGGGTTTTTCCCGAAAGATTAACCCGCCGAAATATTCCCGCCTTGTTTTTATTATTGGCTTGTATTTTTTCATAATCAGCCAAACACTACAGTTATGAACACTAAAAAACCCGCCCAACTTAAAACAGAGATGAGTACGTGATACGCCAATGTTCGCAAAAACCATCTGCCTTTTGTTAAAGCTTGATTCTCATTAAGATGCTTCGCCGAAAGATAAATCGGGAAATATATTCCGACAAATGGAAACGCCGCGGCAACCACACTCACGGGAATCGCAAAAATATAACGGGATATGTCATATGCAGTAAGTCTAAATACAAAAACCAACCCCATAATATACAACACAATGCATATAGGAATTACAATTCGTTTCAGTCGCATTATTAAAACGTTATAGTTTAGCTCTCCATTCTCATTTTTAAGCGAAACTGCCAACCCCGTCCAAAGCAGAAGCGTACAGGGAAGCGAAAAGAAATATACGAATAACATTCCAAACGCCAAAACACTACCCGCCGAGGAAAAGTTAGCCATATTAAAAGGGCGTATGCGTAACAGTTTTGCTTTGCTTGTTTTCATGCAATTGCTCCTTCGTGTGTCACCACGACCATTTTACATTGTATCTTGTTTTGTTCGAACTTTAGTTCCATATTATTAGAGCGTATACATCAATTCAAAGTGATAGGAAAATAATAATCCTTATAACCTTTAGCAAACCAATAAGGATTATGGCTCCAAACTTTTTTCTTTATTTCGTTTTTATCTACACCTTGAGAGTTCAGGAGGTTTTCAAGAATGCTGATATCCAAACAGTCTTTCTCTCGCAACGTCCATTCCGCGCTAATCAAGCGAACATTGGTTTTTAGGATATATGCCATTTTTTCCCCAATAGTATAAACAAGTGTTCCGTAAAAGGTTCTTGGCAAATCATCTAACCGGTTGTAAGGAAAGAATACCGTTCCATGCATCCCTGCGTGATGCCAATGCGCAATGCCGTCTATATTTTTTACGCTGTTAAAAGTTGCGTGAATATCACCTTTTTCGATTTGCAACATCCAAACATATTCAATGTAATTGACGGAATACCCCAATGCTTCGTATTGTCGTTGTAATTCTTCGTGGTTTTCAACTAAATTTTCGGTAAAACAATCCAAGTCATCGTGTTCCCGAGTAAATTCACCGTGCAAAATGTCAACGGCAAATCCGCCCCATATATATGTTTTAAGCCCTAAGCCCTTGGAAACTGTAAATATGTCCATCATCATTACCAAATATTTATGGTTTTTATCCATCGGAATCCCCACTCATTATTTTTTCCCAATAAGCTTTTTCTCATTCTTTGTGCTGCTACGTCAAAATCCTCGCATTTTTCGCCGTCGGCAATCCGCGCTTCCGCTTCTGCGAGTTTGGCATATAAATCAAATTGTATTGATTTGACAGTTGACATAATTCACACCGCATCGCAGACTTCGGCTAGAATATCGGAGGGTAATTTTTCGATAAATTCGGCTTTTCGTTCTGTTAAATCAAGGGCTTTTACTTGGTCTGTCATTATTACGCCGGTTGTTATGGTTCAGGTTCGCCGGTATCCCATTCTTCGGTTTTATAGTTGCCATTGTAATTTTTTAAACGTTCTTCGGTGGTTATATGCCTGCGTTTATATTTTGGATGAAAGGGCAGGGCTTCGTCCGTCAGCATTTGCCTGAAAAACATATTTACGGCGGTGCTTATGTTCATTCCCATTTTTTCGAGCAAAAACTCTACATCGCGTTTAACAATTTCATCTACCCGCACATTTATTGTTGTAGTCATTTTTCAACCTTCTTAATGTATAAGCAATATAAAGCACCGTATACATAATGTCAACACGGCAAGAAATTTTTAATCCCGCGTTTATTAATTTCGTTGTCTTGTAAATTCTTTTTTGTGCTATAATCTCCTAAGATTTAAACCGTTGGGGGATTTCATTGGAAAAAAAAGACAATCAGGTTCTTGATAATAATACGTCAAGAAAAGACCAAATAAACCCATCGTCCAAAACGATAATGGCAGTTGATGATTTGGATGTAATGCTGGGGTCGTTAAAAACTATTTTTACCGAAGCCGGATACGATTTCATAGGAAAAAAATCAGGACAGGAAGCGTTAAAATATTTGGACAGCAATGAAAAAAAGCCTGATTTATTTTTGTTGGACATAAACATGCCCCACATGGAAGGCTACGAGCTTTATGAAAAAATAATAAAAAAAGGAATTACCACACCCGTAATTTTTTTATCGGGCAACGCATCCGATAAATTTGTAAGAAAAGCGGCAAAAATTGGTGCTGATGATTTTATTGTCAAACCGTTTGATAATGAAGTAATGATGAACAAAATAAAAAAATGTTTGCAAAACTAAAATCCGCCGCATGGGGATTTTCGAATCCCAATGCGGCGCAAGAATTTCCGGCTGAAATTACGCCTTAAAATACCTTTCATGCAGTCCGGCGAAAGCCTTGCCGTGGCGGGCTTCGTCTTTTGCCATTTCATGGACTGTGTCGTGAATAGCATCCAGGTTTTCTTCTTTTGCGCGTTTGGCAAGCTCGTATTTACCTGCCGTTGCGCCGTTTTCCGCGTCAATGCGCAGCTCTAAATTTTTCTTGGTGGAATCGGTGACGACCTCGCCGAGAAGTTCCGCGAATTTGGCGGCGTGTTCGGCTTCTTCGAAAGCGGCTTTTTCCCAATACATTCCGATTTCGGGATAACCTTCCCTGTGCGCGACGCGCGACATTGCCAAATACATTCCGACTTCGGTGCATTCGCCTTGGAAATTAAGGCGCAGACCTTCTAAAATATCTGCCGGCACGTCTTTTGCTATGCCTACGATATGTTCTGCCGCCCATGTTCTTTCGCCGGTTTGCGCTTTGAATTTTTCCTTTGGAGCCTTGCATTGCGGACAAGCTTCGGGGGCTGAATCTCCCTCATGCGCATAACCGCAAATTGCACAAATAAATTTTTTCATATAAAACCCCTCCGTTATTTTTGCCGTTATCGGCATTTGATGTTATTTTATGATATGGTTCACGTTGCGTTTCGTTCTGCCATCAATAATTTTATTTCCGATTCATTAATGCCGACCATGGCTTCGCCGAGGTCTTCGGAAAGCTCGGCAATGATTTTCGGGTCATTGTAATGTTCAACGGCTTTAACGATTGCGTTTGCGCGTTTTTGCGGGTCGCCCGATTTGAAAATGCCTGAGCCTACAAAAACGCCCTCCGCTCCGAGGTGAACCATCAGGGCTGCGTCGGCGGGGGTTGCAACCCCGCCTGCGGAGAAGTTTGCGACGGGCAGTTTTCCGTTTTTATTTACATAAACAAGCAGTTCATAAGGAACGCTCAGTTCCTTCGCATAGTCGAAAAGTTCGTCCTTGGACATGGAGGCGATACGGCGCATTTGCGCTTGAATTTCGCGCATATGACGCACGGCTTGAACAACATCGCCCGTTCCGGGTTCGCCCTTAGTACGAATCATAGACGCGCCTTCGTTAATGCGGCGAAGGGCTTCGCCGATATCCTTTGCGCCGCAAACAAACGGTACGGAGAACGCTGTTTTATCAATATGATACCTGTCATCCGCCGGCGTAAGAACTTCGCTTTCGTCGATGTAATCAATTCCGATGGCTTCGAGAACACGCGCTTCAACGAAATGTCCGATTCTGCATTTCGCCATTACGGGGATGCCGACTGCGGCTTTGATTCCCTTAATCATTTTCGGGTCGCTCATACGCGAAACGCCGCCAACCGCACGAATATCCGCCGGGATGCGCTCCAACGCCATTACCGCGCCCGCGCCCGCACGCTCGGCGATTTCCGCCTGTTGCGGGGTGGTTACGTCCATTATTACTTTGCCTTTTAATTTTTCCGCTAAATTCATGTTCGCTACTCCTTATTTATCGCTTTAATTTTCGGCGGACATTTTGAAAAACACTCGCCGCATTTTATGCATTTTTCATAATCTATCACATGTTGTGCCTTCGCGTCGCCCGAAATGCAATTTACCGGGCAAGTTTTTGCACAAATTCCGCAGCCGATGCACTTTTCCGAAATAAAGAAACGCAATAAATCCTTACATACGCCCGACGGGCATTTTTTTTCGTTTACATGGGCTTTGTATTCGTCGGGGAAAAAATTTATTGTGGCAAGAACGGGATTCGGCGCGCTGTTGCCCAAACCGCAAAGCGAGGTGTTTTTGATTACTTGCGCCAGTTCTTTCAATTGGTCTATATCGGCTTCCGAACCTTTGCCGGTAGTTATTCGCGAAAGAATTTCGTAAAGCCGCGTGTTTCCTATACGGCAGGGGGTGCATTTTCCGCAGGATTCTTCCATTGTGAAGTCCAGGTAGAATTTCGCGATATTAACCATGCAATCGTCTTCGTCCATTACAATCATGCCGCCCGAACCCATCATCGAGCCGATTGAACCGAGCGTTTCGTAATCAACGCCCATATCAATGTGTTGCGCGGGAATGCATCCGCCCGACGGTCCGCCCGTTTGCAGTGCTTTGAATGCTTTGTCGTTCGGCAGACCGCCGCCCATTTCGTAAATAATTTCGCGCAACGACGTTCCCATCGGAACTTCAACGAGACCGACTTTATTTATTTTTCCGGCAAGCGCGAAAACTTTTGTGCCGGGGCATTTTTCCGTGCCGACAGACTTGAACCAATCCGCGCCGCGCGTGATAATCGCGGGAATATTGGCGTAAGTTTCTACATTGTTATTAATCGTCGGCTGCTGCCAAAGCCCTTTTTGCGCCGGAAACGGCGGACGTAAACGCGGTTCGCCGCGCTTGCCCTCAAGCGAGTTTAACAGCGCGGTTTCCTCACCGCAAACAAACGCACCCGCGCCGAGCGAAATGCTGATGTTAAAATTAAACCCCGTACCCATTATGTTTTCGCCGAGCAAGCCGAGTTCTTCGGCTTGGGCTGTTGCGGTGTACAGCCGCTTTACCGCAAGCGGATATTCCGCGCGAATGTAGAAAATTCCTTCGTCAGCGCCGATTGCAAAACCCGCAATAGCCATCGCTTCAAGAACGCTGTGCGGGTCGCCCTCAAGAATTGACCTGTCCATAAACGCGCCGGGGTCGCCCTCGTCCGCATTGCATATTATATATTGTTTCGCGTTTTCGGTTTTATATCCGAATTCCCATTTTAAACCCGTCGGAAACCCCGCGCCGCCGCGTCCGCGCAAGCCGGATTTCTTTATTTCGTCGATTACACCCTCGCGCCCGAGTTCGGTTAAAGTTTTTACCAACGCTTCATAGCCGCCGACGGCAATGTAATCCGAAATCTTTGTCGGGTCAATCACGCCGCAGTTGCGCAACGCGATTCGTACTTGCTTGCCGTAATCCTTTTTGGGCAAATCGCCGGAAGATTTATTAACAATTTCACGCGCTGTTGCGGCATTCGCGCCGCTTACGAAAACGGGCGGTTCGCCGGGTTTTTTTATTTCAACAAACGGCTCGGCATAGCACATTCCTACGCAGCCGGTCGGAACGACAACAATGTCTTCATTCCCCTGCTTCGAAATCTCATCATTCAGCGCGTCGAAAACCGCTTCCGCGCCCGCCGCGATTCCGCAGGTTGCCATTCCCACATATATAACTGTTTTTTCGCATTCGCCCGAAACATATTTCGAATCGCCGGCAAGGGCGTTCCTTTTGAATTCGTTTAGTTCCGCAACGGAATTTATTTTATTCATACAAGTTCGCCCCCCTTGTACTCTTCAATTATCTTTTTTACATCGCCTTTCACAAGCCGCCCGTAATATTTTCCGTTAACCGTAGCGACAGGCGCAAGTCCGCACGCGCCTATACAGCGCAGCGCGTCAACCGAAAAAAGCCCGTCTTCGGTAACACCGCCGGGCTTGATTGCCAATTGCGTTTTAAATTCATCCCAAATATCCTGCGCGCCTTTTACGAAACACGCCGTTCCCATACAGACGTTTATGCGAAACTTCCCCTTCTTCCGCATCGTGAAAAACGAATAAAACGTCACAACCCCGTAAACCTTACTCGCCGGAATCTCCAATTTTTCCGCCACATAATCCTGCACCTCAACGGGCAGATATCCGAAAATCTCCTGCGCCTTGTGCAGCGTCGCAATTAACGCGCCTTTTTTTTCCGGCAAATCATCTATATATTCGTCAAGCAACGCAAATTGATTTTCCAAGTTAAAAAACTCCTTTTGAAACTTCTTAAAACATTCTACATTATTCGCAAACGTTTTATCAAGAAAAAGTCTTTTCCATTCCATTAAAAATAAAAATGCTTTTATGTATGATGAATGCAAGAAAACGTAAAAACAAATCAAAAAACGGGGTGAGGTTATGTATCGTGTTTTCATTTTGGAACGAGACGGAAAAAGACTTTTGCACTTTCGTGCTTTTTCGTGTGGTTATGCGTGTCATTCCGCCACAGCCCCTGTACAGCGCATATGTTTTGAAGTATATTTTAAAATAAAAAGAACAAAGGCGGGGGAAATGGCAAGAGAAAATTTAACAAACCAACCAAAAGACACGATGTTTCGCGGGATATTTATTAACGCTGATAACTTTTTGGACTTGCTTAAACGGTGCAGAAACGGAAATCTTGATTTAAGCGCGGAAGATTTAATTCCGTTCGATTTAAACACCGAATACGCAATCAGAAAAAGACGCAATGATGTTTCGTTTATAACGAAAGACAACCGGCTGATTATTTTAGTAGAACACCAGTCAACGATTTCCGCAAATATTGCGTTTAAGATGCTGCTGTATTATTTTGAAATTATTCAGTTATGGATAAAGCG
>JAIRVD010000010.1 GCA_031254075.1 Clostridiales bacterium | reverse complement strand
GTTTCGATACGTCTAATATCTTTTCTAATGTGACTTCAGGATATTTATTTCTTGCCATCGCCTCCACTCCCATCAAGTCAACATTCGTTTGGTATGTTTACATTGTAGCGGTAAAATATTACCATGTCAAGATACATACCACAGGTATGCTTGTATTTCGATAGTCAAAATAGAATGCGGCCGGAGAGCTCTGCTTATGCAGAAAGAACAAAGACACTTTTTCAATTGAAAGACGAAAGCGTATCCGGAAGAAGTAAGAAAAGAAGCGAATATATTATTTCGGGGTGAGCGCTTTTTTTGCATTTCAAAACAATGGGTGCCACTTGCGTCACATTGCCCGCTATTGTATAGTTTTTGACAGTGCCCACAGACTTGCGGTGCAGTTGCCGAAACTGTTGCAACAGAGCCGGAGTGTACGCAGTGACTCTTCGAACAAAAAATGGTATCCGATAAGTTGGTGTCTGCGTGGTTTTAAAACAAAAAAAGTATTCTTACTTAGATATGATTTTAATTTCATTGCGGACGTCGAAGATGTATTCGTTTGTTTTTGCGTTGTCGCAGGTGATTGATGCGTTGATTCCGACGTTTACGATTTTCGTTACGGCAGCGTTTATTAATGCAGCGATTGAGGTTTTCAATAAAGAAGCAACGATGAATGATTTGGTTTTACCGATTGCAATGATTTTTGCGATTACAGCGTATTCGGTTTTGAGCGGCGCGGTAATGAAGTTAATTGATACGAGTCGTGTAATTTATTTTCGAAAGACGCTTGTGCCCGAGATGATAAAGTTTCGGGCGTCGCTTGAGTATCGTCATATCGAAGACCAAAAAACGCATGATTTGATTTGGCGTGTGTTTCCGTACATAGAAAATACCGTTTGGAATATGTTTACGCAGGTTGTGGAAGCTGTTTCGCTGATTATTTTTGTGCTTGGAATTACCGGAACGCTGTTTACGCAGATGTGGTGGCTTGCGGTTGTGATGGTGGCGGCGGGGGTTCCGATAATTTATTTTGCGGCGAAGGCGGGGCGCGCGAGTTACAATGCCGACCGAGACATGACGGAGATTGACCGCAAGCAATGGAATTTATCGTGGATATTAATTGACCGCGAGAATGTCGAAGAACGCACGGTGTACGGCTACGGAACGGATGTTAACGACGAATACGTTGATAAATTTGAATTCGCGAGAAAATATCGTTTGAAGATTAACGCAAAAAATTTCGCGAAGCAAAAAATGGTTGCGCTGCTTTCGATTGTGTGTACGATTGCGGCGATTTTGGCATTGATTCCGCGTGTTTTCGCGGGCGAAATGAGTGTCGGAATGTTCATCGGTTTGGTTAATGCGGTGATTGCGTTAAGCGACAGGCTTGCGTGGGGTGTAAACGACATGGTGGTTGGGATTACGAAAAGCCGCGAATGGCTCAAGGATTTAACCGACTTCATGAAATTGGAAACAATCGAAGGCGCGACGGACGAACCCGCGAAAAATTTTTCGTTTCGTGAAATCGAGTTTATAAATGTTTCTTTCAAATATCCGAAAACGGAAAAGCTCGTGCTTGACGGAGTAAACTTTACGATAAAAAAGGGAATGCATTATTCGTTCGTCGGCGAGAATGGCGCGGGTAAAACCACGATTACAAAATTGCTGACGGGGCTTTACGATAATTACACCGGCGAAATTCTTGTTGACGGAAAAAACTTGCGCGAATTTTCGCACGCGCAGTTGAAAAGTTTAACCGCGGTTGTGTATCAGGACTACGCGCGATATCGAATTTCGCTTTACGACAACATCGCTATGGGAAACATTGCCGATTTCGATAATCGCGAAAAAGTTGAAGAAGCAGTGAAGCTTGTGGGTTTGGAAGAAACCGTTTCGAATTTGAAAGACGGACTTGACACGCCGCTCGGAAAAGTTTTGGCTGGCGGTGTGGATTTATCGGGCGGGCAGTGGCAACGAACGGCGATGGCACGCTGTGTAATAAACCCCGCGCCGCTGAAAATTTTGGATGAACCGACCGCCGCGCTCGACCCCGTTGCCGAAAGCACGATTTACAGGAATTTCGAAACGATTACACGCGGGCAGACGACGATTTTCATAAGCCACAGACTTGGCTCAACGAAGCTCGCTGATATAATTTACGTTCTTGATAAAGGAAAAATAATCGAAAGCGGTTCGCATTCCGAATTGATGTCGTGTGACGGCGTTTACAGGAGGATGTTCAATGTACAGGCGAAGTGGTATGCGGCGGAAGCATCGGACGAATAATTTTCCGAACGGCGATACGCGCGAAAAGATTCCGATGTATCGCGTTTTTTTCTACGGAACGAAAGTATTTATAAAATACACGCCCGTTTTATTTTTGTGCAGTATTTTTCTTGCCGTTCCGAACGCGTTGCTTCGCGGATATGCTGTTCTTGCGACACAGCGGCTTTTTGATTCGGTTGAAAACGCATTTTCGGGCGAGCTTTACGCGGTGTATAAAGCGTTGATTATACTCGGCGCGGTTTTAGTTTTCACGGAAATAGTAGCCGCGTTTCATGTTTTTACAGTACGTGCGTTTTACGATAAAAACAGCGGCGGAATTCAGCGCATGATTCACAAAAAAATGTCGCGAATTGACCCGATTGCGTTCGAAAACGTGGAATTTCACGACGATATGGAAAAGGCCGACCGCGGTAAATGGAATGTCATGGGCTTAACCGAAACAATTTGGGATATGCTCGGTTTTTTCATTCCGTATTTTATTTTTATGGGATTTTACCTGCATCATGTAAACCCGCGTTTTGTTTTGGCGATTGCGTTTGTTTTTCTGCCGATATTGATTGCGCAAATTCTGCGAACGAAAATTATTTCGAAGTTCGTGGATGTAACCGCGCCGATTCGCCGCGAGCATGATTTTTATTACAACGCAATCACGAACCGTTATTATTACAAAGAAACGCGCATTCTCGGGATTTATAATTTTTTCCTCGGACGTTATTTGAAAACGCTGAAATCACTTTCGCGCGCGGAGCTTTCCGCAAACCGAAAAGTAAACTTCATCGAACTCGCACTCAGCTTTTTAACAATCGCCGGCTATGTAGGAATTCTTTTTATGATAATTTCCGCGCTGCTCGGCGGCGAAATTTCCGTCGGTGCGTTTGCGGCGGTGTACAGTTCGATTGCTTCGCTGTTCTACATGATGGACGGACTTATCCGCAGACGAATCGGGCAAGCCGCCGAAGGAATGGGCTACGCGCATAATTTCATGCGCTTTATGAATCTGCCAGAACGCGAGAGCACGGATGAAATTTTGCCCGACACATCAAAGGGAATCGAAATGCAAAACGTTTCTTTCACATATCCGCTGGCAGAAAAGAAAAGCGTTGACGGAATCAATTTAGAAATTCACGCGGGCGAAACCGTTGCAATCGTCGGCGAAAACGGTGCGGGGAAAAGTACGCTCGTTCGTTTGCTGATTGGGCTTTACAAACCCGACGAAGGAAAAATTCTTTTCGGCGGCGTTGAAACTTCAAAAGCAAAATTGAAAACATTATTCGAAAATATTTCCGGAGTTTTTCAAAAATTTCAAATGTATCAACTTACGCTGCGCGACAATATTCGAATGGGCAATCGCTATGTAGACGACGAAATTTCCGAAAGCCTTTCCGCCGCCGGCATCGAACTTTCCGCCGCAACCTATCCCGAAGGCGAAGAAACAATGCTCGGACGCGAATTCGACGGCGTTGACCTTTCCGGCGGACAGTGGCAGCGCGTCGCAATCGCTCGCGGACTTTATCGCGCACACAACATCGTCGTTCTCGACGAACCGACCGCAGCAATCGACCCCATCGAAGAAAGCCGCATCTACGAAAAATTTATCGAAATATCAAAAAACAAAACCGCAATAATCGTAACCCACCGTCTCGGTTCGACAAAAATCGCCGACCGCGTAATCGTTATGCAAAACGGAAAAATCAACGACATCGGCAATCACGAAGAACTAATCGCACGCAAGGGTCTTTACGCAGAAATGTTTTTGGCACAGGCAGAGTGGTATGAAACGGGATGATATGGTACAATTTATCGGAAAATGTAATAAGCGTAAAGTTGAATATGCGGAGCAAAAACCGCTCTGCTTTAAAGGAGGATTAGCATGTTAAAATTCTACACGGCGTTTACACAGGAGATTGACGATGCGGATGCGGCGGTTGAGGAGTTGTTAGAGCAATTGCGCCCCGCGGAAAACATGCGTAAGAACACGATTGGCGTGGTACATTTTTATCATGAGTTTACGGAAGAAGATGTGTGGAAAACGATTTCGGATGCGCTGCCGTTTGAGTTAATCGGATGTGTTTCGTCGTATACGGGTTCGTGCGGAATGTACAACGATATAGCGATGTCGGTTGCGATGATTACGAGCGATGATGTTAATTTTTCGGTAAAAACAATTGAAGGAATCGCCGCGAAATCTTCGGAGCAAGTTGAGGAAGAGATTAAAAAAGTATGCGCCGATTTTTGTGCTTCGGAAAAACCGAAAATGATAATTCCGATAATTCCGCCGATGCCGCATTTTTCGGGCGACGATTTAATTTCTACAATTAACGCTCTGCCGGAATTTATTCCGTTTTTCGGAACGGTTGCGTTCAGCATGGAAAACTCAGCCCCTAATTTCGTTCTCGGCGGCGGAAAAATTTCGGAAGACATGCACGCATATCTTGCGTTCTACGGCGAAACGGATCCGAAATTTCATGTAACAACGTCGTTTGATTTTGACGAAGACTACGGCGTTGCTTCGAAAATTACCGACGCCGAAAAAGCCGTTTTAAAAACTGTAGACGGCATTCCCGCTGTTGAATATCTGAAAAAAATCGGCATGGTCACAGACGAAAAGGCAATCACCGATTCAAGTGTTTGGGCTGTGCCGGCGATTTTAACATATCCCGACAAAACAAAGGTTGTTCGCGCGTTCTTGGGAATAGTCGAAGGCACGGACGATATCTTCGCGACGGGCGCAATGAAAGCCGGCGCAAATATAAAATTCGCGTATCTCGACGGCAATAAAACGCTCGCAAGCGCGGAAAAATTAATCAAAGGCCTCAGCGATAACAACGAAAACGATATTCTTGCGTATAGCTGCGCCGCACGCGCGTGGTCGCTCGGCGCGAAATTCTACGCCGAAGCCGAAAAAGTCGCAAAATGCGCCGACGATTATGAACAGAAAAACGGCGTTCCGCTAAAATACAGCATCGCGTATTCCGGCGGCGAAATATGCCCGCTGAAAAACGCAGACGGAAAATTAATAAATACGCTTCACAACTATACGCTTATAACTTGCTCGTTTAACTAAAAGAAGGGTAGGTTGCAATGGAACATGCGGCCGAGGATATTCTTGCTTTAACGGAAGAAAACAAGCAGTTAAAAAAAGAACTTCGAATGGCGCAGCGCGAATTGAATCAGCGCGCGCGTACCATTTCCGCTACGGAGCGAAATTTCGCGCTGAAAATGAATATGTCGCGTGCGCTTGCCGCCGAGAATGAGAAGCATCAGCAATTTCTTTGGTACATGATGAAGAGCAGCGCGGATTTACTTATTCTTCTCGACAGCGACCTTAATGTGGCGTACGGTTCCGATTTATTTTTAAAAATAGTCGGCGCGGCATTCATAAATGAGGTTGCCGGAAAACGAATCGACGATATTTATTCACGTTTCACGAATGGCGATTTGTTCGAAACAATTATGCGCGAGCTGTTGGAATGCGTGAACTACAATGAAATGCGCCGCTGCGACATTTTTGCCGATATAGGCAAAAATGCTGAGCGGCGCGCTTTTCGTGTAACATATGTTCCGATGTACGATAACGAGTTGAAGGGTGTAATTATAAATTGGAGCGATACAACCGACATTATAAAGGCGAAAATTGACGCCGAGGAAGCAAACAAAAGTAAATCAAATTTCCTTGCGACAATGTCGCACGAAATTCGAACGCCGCTAAACGCAATCATCGGAATTTCGCAGATTCAATTGCAAAAATACGGATTGCCTCCGGAATATTCTGCTGCGCTTGAGAAAATATTTACTTCCGGAAATCATTTGCTCGGAATCATAAACGACATTCTGGATTTATCGAAAATCGAAACAGGCAAATTCGAACTCAGCGATGTTGAATATTATCTGCCGAATCTTATTAACGACGCAGTTCAGCTTAACATAGTCCGCATCGGTTCAAAGCCGATTGATTTTATTCTCGATTTGGAAGATGGCCTTCCGTCAAGAATGTGCGGCGATGAACTCAGGCTTAAACAAATTTTGAATAATTTGCTTTCGAACGCAATTAAATACACGGAAAAGGGTTATGTAAAATTATTAATACGTCATTATTGGGAAAACGGCGAAATTCGTCTTCGTTTCGTCGTTGAGGACACCGGGCAGGGATTAAAAATGAAAGACCAGTCGCGGCTTTTTTCGGAATATGTTCGTTTTAACTCCGACGCAAACCGCACCACCGAAGGCACCGGCATCGGTCTGAATATTACGCAAAATCTCGTAAAAATGATGAACGGCACGATAAAAGCCCAAAGCTCATACGGCTGCGGCAGCATTTTCACCGTCGAAGTTACGCAACTCGCAGTTGAATGCCCGCCCCTCGGCACCAAACTCGCCGAAAAACTTCGCGATTTCACCTTCATGGGCGAAAGACAAATCTCAACAATTCAAACCATCATTGACCCGATGCCGTACGGAAACGTTCTCGTTGTCGATGACGTCGAAACAAATCTCTATGTCGCCGAGGGTCTTCTCGAACCCTACGAACTCAACATCGACACCGCAATAAGCGGCTTCGTAGCCATTGACCTAATCGAACACGGCAGAACCTACGACATCATCTTCATGGACCACATGATGCCCGAAATGGACGGCATCGAAACCACCCAAAAACTCCGCGCACTCGGCTACAAAGGCACAATTGTAGCCCTGACCGCCAACGCCCTCGTCGGTAACGGCGAAATGTTCAAACAAAACGGCTTCGACGACTTCATCCCAAAACCCATCGACGCTAATTTGCTTAATAATTGCTTGAATAAATATGTAAGGAAGGAGGAGTAAAACTACTCCTTCATCCCCGGTGAACTGACCAATGCCGCGAGGTAGCCGAAGATTACGGCGACGGTTACGCCGCCTGCCATTGCTGTGAATCCGCCTGTGATTACGCCGATTAAGCCG
This sequence comes from Clostridiales bacterium, assembly GCA_031254075.1. Classification (GTDB taxonomy): domain Bacteria; phylum Bacillota; class Clostridia; order Lachnospirales; family WQUN01; genus WQVC01. Next base: position 4,882 of record JAIRVD010000010.1, on the reverse strand, counting down.
CGTTCATCGACGGCTTTTTTTACGCCTCGCGCAAGCAGATTTCCGAAGCCCGGCAACGGAACGGTTGCGCCCGCGCCGGCGAAATCGACTAGTCGGTCATAAAGCCCCAGCCCGCCGAGAATGCAACCCGCCACTACGAAAAATACAAGAATTCGTGCCGGCGTGAGCTTCGTAAGGTCAATCAATAATTGTCCGATTATACATATCGCCCCACCGATTACAAAAGCCCAAAAAATTCCGTTAAATAATCCATCCATTTATATGCTCCTTTCGATAGCAACAGCATGTGCGATTCCGGGGATTGATTCACCCTGTTGGAATGTGACGACACTGTGCAGTGCGCCTGTCGGGACGAACAGCATTTTGTTTATTTCGCCTTTTTTTATTTTTTTCAGGAAGTATGACGCGAAGACAACGGCGGAGCATCCGCATCCGCTTCCGCCTGCGTGAACATCTTGTTTTTCCGCATCGTAGATTTCGATTCCGCAGTCGGTAAGGCGGTCGCTGATGTTTAAGTTTTCTTTTTGCAGAAGTTGAATCAGAAGGTCTTTTCCGTAGATGCCGAGGTCGCCCGTTGCAATAATGTCGTAGTGGTCGGGCGCGAGTTGCAGGTCGCGGAAATGCTTGACGATTACATCGGCGGCGGCGGGAACCATTGCCGCACCCATGTTGTTTACGTCTTTTTGCCCGAGGTCAATGATTGCGCCGGTTGTTGCGGCGGTGATGTACGGTCCTTCGCCGACGGAAGAAAGAAGCACCGCACCGTCGCCGGTTACTGTCCATGATGCAGTCGGGGTGCGTTGGGTTCCGAGTTCAAGCGGGAAGCGAAATGTTTTTTCCGCGCCGCAGAAATGACTTGACGCGTTCGCGATTGTGTAATCGGCAAAGCCGCCGTCGATTAGCATTGTGCCGAGTTGCATTGCCATTCCCATCGCCGAACACGCACCGAACAGCCCGTAAAACGGTCGCTCAAACGAACGCGCTCCGTAAATCGAACCGCTGTTTTGATTAAGCAAATCGCCCGCGAAGATGTAGTTGATATCTTTCATTTGAACGCCCGACTTCGCAACGCAGGCTTCAATTGTTTGACGCATCAATTCGCTTTCGGCTTGCTCCCAAGTATCTTTGCCGAATAAAATATCGTCGGAAATTTTATCGAAATGTGCAGCCAACGGTCCCTCGCCTTCCTTGGGGCCGACGATTGCCGCTGCGGAAATAATCGACGGCGGATTTGAAAATTTTACACTTGCTTCTCCGAAATGTTTTGTCATTTTTCTACCTCACAAAATAGTAAATTATGCCGACTATTACCGATGTAACTGTGCCGTAAACGATTACGGGACCGGCGATTACAAACATTTTTGCGCCTACGCCGAGAACGAGACCTTCTTTTTTATGCTCGATTGCGGGCGCGGCAATTGCGTTCGCGAAGCCCGTTATCGGCACAACGGAACCCGCACCCGCGAATTTTCCGATGCGTTCGTATAGTCCGAGCGCGGTAAGCAGAATAGCCACCGTGATTAAAACGGAAGCCACAAGAATCCCGGTGTTTTCCTGTGAAAATCCGCGTGCTTCGAAAAAGTTGTACAGCACTTGACCGATTGCGCAAATTATTCCGCCGACGAAAAACGCCTTTATGCTGTTCATAAAAACCGCGCTTTTCGGCGAAACTTGTTTTACCATTTCGTCATATTGTTTTTGCTCTACGTTCATTTATTTTTCCTCCTACATATGGCTCGGGTCGAAGAAGCCCGGCACCAGAAAGTATAATAATGCGCCGGTCATTTTGCCGAGCGCGATTGCGAGAACGAAATAAAACAGCCCCTGCTGAACGCGTCCGCGACGCGTGAGAATCGGTATAACGTCAAGTGTTTCGGCGATTGACATTGCGATAGCGCCGTAGAAGATTCCGATGCACAGGCTCAGAATCGCCGCAACAATTGCGCCGAACGGCAAACGAATCTGCCAAAATCCCGCAGCCGTACCGAGAATTCCGCCAATCACGAGTGCGGATTCATAAATTCTGCAATACGCGCGTGTTTTCGTTTTTTGCGCAAGTCGCGGAACAATTCCGATTGCCGTTATAAACGCAAACACCGCGCCCGAAATTATCATTCCCGACGCAAGCCCGATTATCATCGCGAAAATCTGCATCGCCAACTCAAACATCGTCGCGTTTCTCCATCATTTCAATCATTGCTTCGGTGACTTCTTTTTCATATGTTTCGATTTCAACTTCGATAGGCGTCGGGTCGTCGGTGATTTTCTTTCCCATCAAATGGTTGTAGAAAACCAAAATTCCGACAGCAAGCCCTATCGAATACGGAATCGTTATAAGCGGCGGATTTTTCTGCTCCGTTCCGAAGAAAATTCCGTAGTATTGTTCAAAAATTTTCGGAATCTGCCCGTCAGTATGGAAACTCATTATCGCTGTAGCCGCGCCAATCAGCAAAATCAACGAAATTACGCCGATGCGCAGCCAGAGAAGCATCGGCTTGTCCTTTCTCTCACGCGCAACGCAATGAACCCAAGTGTCCGACTCGCCGACATTGTTAATCGTCGCGTCGGGATATGTTTGGTTTATTTTCTTAATAATGTCCATTACGCTTACCAAATAATTCATGTTGCCGCTGTCGCCCTTTTTGATGCTTTGCAATTTCATCTTCCCGATTTTCGAAGCCTCATCGCCCTTCGCAATCACATCTGCAACATCGGAAATCAAAATCTCATGCTTGTTTAACAGTTGCGCCTTCTTCTTCGGCTTGATGTAAATATCCATTTGCACCTCTCACAAACATACCGTTCATTTCGCGTTCTTCGTTTCGCGGCGAAAAAAAATACACCGCCACCGCCAAAACAGCAAACAACAAAAGTATTATCACCAGAATTTTGAATTTAATGTATTTCATAAAAACGCCTCCCTTTTGTGAAGTATTACCAAAAAATAACAATCGGCATACCTTATCGTAGGGAGATGGTGCATGTGATTTCATTGGCAGAAATGAAGCCGGGCGAAACCGCGATTGTCTGCGCGTTGACGGCAAGCGGAAGCATTCGCAGGCGGCTGCAGGACATCGGATTAATTCCCGGAACGAAGGTGGAATGTGTTCAGAAAAGCCCGCTTGGCGACCCGATTGCCTACACGATTCGCGGTTCGGTGATTGCGTTGAGATGTGAGGATTCATGTAAGATTTTTGCGGTGTAATTTCTATTGAAAAAGGTGAGCGCATGAAAAAAACCGTGGCATTAATCGGAAACCCTAACGTAGGCAAGTCCACGGTTTTCAATGCGCTTACCGGGCTTAACCAACATACGGGCAACTGGGCAGGCAAAACGGTTGCGTGTGCGCGGGGGTATTTTAAATTCGAGGGGCAGGGTTATACTCTTGTAGATTTGCCGGGATGTTATTCGCTTGTTGCGCATTCAGCAGACGAAGAAATCGCACGTGATTTTATTCGAAACGAAAAACCCGATGCCGTAATTGTAGTTTGCGACGCGGTTTGTTTAGAACGAAACATGAATCTCGTTCTGCAAGTATTGGAAATCACGCCGAATGTAATCGTCTGCGTAAACTTAATGGACGAAGCAAAAAAGAAAAATATCGAAATCAACACGACATTGCTGTCAGAGCGTTTGAAAATCCCCGTAGTCGGAACTTCAGCACGAAGCAAAAGAGGGCTTGAGGAATTAATTCGCGCCGTGCCGGTTCTTCCTAACGAAGCGGCATTTAAAATAAATTATCCCGAAAGCGCAAACGAAGACGAAATCACGCAAACGTTAATAAAAATGGCGGAAAAAATATGTATAGATGTCGTCGTATGTAAAAACAAATCATACGACAAGCGCGACCGCATGCTGGATAAAATTTTCAGCGGAAAATTCACGGCGTTTCCGATGATGTTTTTAACGTTGCTTGTGGTTTTTTGGATAACGATAATAGGCGCGGAATATCCTGCGGAATTTCTGGCAAAAATATTTTTTTCATTGGAAGAGCCGCTGTTGCATTTTTTTTCGCGGTTGCCGTCGTGGTTGCAAGAGATGTTGGTTTTCGGAGTTTTTCGTGTGCCGGCATGGGTTATTGCGGTGATGCTTCCGCCAATGGCGATTTTTTTTTCCGCTCTTCACCTTGCTTGAAGATTTCGGATATCTGCCGCGTGTTGCATTTAATCTGGATAAACTCTACAAAAAGTGTAGCGCGTGCGGAAAACAAGCCCTCACCACAATGATGGGCTTCGGCTGCAACGCCGCAGGCGTTGTCGGTTGCAGGATAATCGACTCGCCGCGCGAACGGCTGATTGCAACAATCACTAATAATTTCGTCCCGTGCAACGGACGTTTTCCGCCACCATTGATAGGGTAATTGTTTAATTCCCGTATTATACGACGAATAGATGGCTGATAATTGTCTATTCGCCGTAAACAAAAATATTGAGGTCTGCTCCATCCCATTCCATTTTCTGAACCAAGAGCTTAATGAGCGTCCGCTTCTCTTGTATGGTCATTTCCTTAAAATAAGTCTTCAGACTTGAGAGTGCGGTTGAAATCATATCAATTTGGATTTCTCTGTCGTTTGCAGTATTAAGATTATCCTGCAATCGCGTTTTTTCGGATTTGAGCCGTTCCAGTTCCTCGGAGAGTTCGGATACTTTTACGTTTACTCGCTCTATTAAAGCTTGTCCGAGATTTGGCTGTGCTAAAGAGTTCACAAGATTGTCTATTTCCTCGTTGCACTTGTCGATTCGAATGTTGATATCCGTTATGGGGTTGATATCGCCCTCTTTTTGCAGGTTTGCTTTAAGCTTTTCCAACAGCCTGCAAATATTTGAGCTTGGCTCTGTGTATTGCATGAGATAATCGCATACCATGTCGTCCGTTTGCAGCC
>JAIRVD010000117.1 GCA_031254075.1 Clostridiales bacterium | reverse complement strand
TATGGGGCTGTAGCGAAATGAAAATACGCTACGGGATTTTTCCCCCCTGAAACTCAAACATTAAAATCAACGAGAGACACAAAAAAAGGGACTGAAACGTTATTTCGTTACAGTCCCTTTTTTGATTACAATATTACAATAGGCAACCACCACAAAAGAGTGTCTCTTACAAGTGTTTTTAAAAAAACTTTTAAATATCATGTAACCTTTCGCGATATCGTGGATAATAGTTGAATGACACTATAAACGGAGAAAACAATGAACTGTTGTGAAAACAAAACTTTTGATGATATGTATGCGAGATATAACAAAACCGTATACAAATATGTTCTTGTATCGCTTGAATGCAATCATGACCGCGCTGACGATTGTATGCAGGATATTTATGCTGTTTTGCTGCAAAAAACAGAGGAAATTATGGTTCACCCGAACCCCGGCGGTTTTTTTATAGTTACGGCAAGAAATTTTATTAAAAAATATAAAACAGCGCAAGCCGTTAATGCGGTGCGTTGTATTCCGTTGGAAAAAACCGCGCCGTTTCTGCGGTATGAGGAAGATTTCAGCATTCCTGAGGATGTAGACGAACAATTATTGAAAACAGAAATACTGCGACATTTGGATGATAAAGAAATATCATTGTACACAATGTTCTACGAGCAAAAATTTTCGGTGGCGGAAATATCGGTTCGTTTGCGAATCACCGAAGGCAATGTAAAAGTACGTCTTTATCGGTTACGTCTGAAAGTAAAAAACAAAGTAAAGGAGATATTTAAATGAAAATTTTTCCGCAAAACAATAACAATCCCTTTTTTAACGCGGCGAAAAATGAAAAAACCGATTCTAATCAATTCGGGGTTTTGTTGAATAAACAGCTTAAAGACGAAGCATTCACGACGTTGGTGAATGATGCCCTTTGCAATATGCGTCCACAGGTTCTGCAAGAAATCGAACGCATATGCGACGACAAGTCGGGCGAAAACATTGATATGGCAGTATTGACCGATTTATTGGATATTTATGAGAGGAGTATGTTATGAAAATTCAACAAGTGCATTACATGCAATCGGTGAGATTTACATCACATTCAAAAGCCGAAAAGACGGATGAAAATTCGCAAACAAAGACAGAAAGCATAATTCAACAAGGGGAAACAAAACCGCCAAATTCCGTAAATCCGTTTCTTTCCGTTACGAGAATAAACATTCACACAATTCCGAAAATGACTGCCGAGCAGTGGTGGGCGACAATCACTCCCGGAAAAATTGCAGCGGTCGGAAACATGACCCACGAAGATTGGTGGGCAAGTTTAAGCGATGAAGTCAAACTTCAGCTCGATTCTGTAAACGGCGTAATCGGAAACGGAGAATCTCTGTTGAACTTAGACGGAACAGGCAGATTATGGATGGAAAGAAACGCACCGATTAGCAAAGCGCAACACGAAGCCGCAACGAAAGCCTATGCAGAATATTCCGCGCTTGGTGAGAAAATGATTCCAAAGCTTGAAGCGGTATCCGCGGCTATTAGTTTTACAGACGGCCCTTCGTACCCGTTTGACATAGTTCATTTCAAATGCCCTAACGGAGAAAACAACGGAAAAATTCTTGTCCGCTTCAAAGGCGGCGGCGAATTATGGGTAGAGGTACCCCCCGATTTCGACCAACGCGATTTTAACTACCTGATGAACAACACCATCGCAAACATGCTTAATAATCTTGATTTAATAAACAACCCCGTAAGCGACGAACGCTTATATGAAATTTTTGAAGAATTATTCGAGCGGGAATTTAAAAGGGGTGATTCATCAAACTCGGTCGAGGAATTCCCGCAATAGGAGGTAATTATGTTATCAATAAATTCATACACCGCCGGTTACATCCCGCTTTCTTCGGCAGAGTTGGCTTTGGCAAAGGAACATCAAGCGCGTCAGGAAATTGCCGAACTTATACGCGTTAAACTTCACAGTCAATGCGAAGACGAACGCGCCGCTGCAAGCGAAACGTTTCGGCAGAAAAGGGAGCATCGTGAGCTTAACATGTCGCAAGCGTATCAAACAGCAACCGGACTTTATGTTTTTTCCGGCGAAGAAGCCGAAAGAGCATTCGCACAACGAAATTACAACTATTTTAAGATACCCGAAGTGCCGAAATACAATCTTCCGAAAAGCAGCTTTAGCTTTAATGCCGAAAACAACAGTATTCAAATCGGCATAGGGAGCAAAATTCAAATAGGAAGCAATTTGTTTGAAGTGCTTGACAATACGGTGACGGTCACAGGTGAGAATTCGAGATACGCCTCGGCATTAAACGGATTATTGCGCGCAATCGGAACAGACGCAACATTCGGCTACGATGAAAACACATTGAAAAACACATTGTCCCTTTTACAAGAATTAGGCATTGATACAAGCCGCTCTTTTTGGATAAACGATACCCGCTTCGAAATGCAAGACGGCATACTTCGCACCGTCGGTCAAACAGCCAAACAAGAATTTCAATTTTTGGGCATAGAGGGACTAAATCGCCTGGTTGCGCAAGCATATCAACAAAATCTCATTGACGCTCAGAAACCAAAATGAAAGAAAAAATCGCCGTGATGAGCGGCGATTTTCAATTTGAAAGTTTAAGCCTTAATTTTCCTTCGGAGCATCATCATCCAAATCAAGCTCATCTTTTTTCAGCGATTCGCTGATGCTGTTTGCGGCTTTTTCGAGTGCGTCGGCAGCTTTTACCAGGGCTTTGTGGCTGGCTTTTTTGATTTTCGGTTCAACATCTTTGTAGGCGTCGTGCATTTTTGCGCCGACGTCTTTGGCGAATTCGTTACAGTCTTTTGCGAACTGATGGAATTTTTCTTCCACATTTTCGCGGGTTTCTTTTCTCATGAAGCGCGGCGTTGTGTTAAGAACGCTGAGTAATTGTGCCGCTTCTTCGGCGTTGATTTTTCCTGCTTCGAGCAAATCAAGAACGCGCATTTTTTCCATGATAATGTCTCCTTTTATTATATAGTTTCCAATACATACGGCAATATATGCAAAAAAGTTTCATCCTGCTGTTTGCAACCTCCGAAAATCATCGCTTCATCCCAATTTCAAACGCGCGTTGAAGCGTTCGCGACGTTTTTCGTCTCAGCGGGTTTTCGCGGGTTGCCTATTGAGGCAAGTCAAAATAGTGGATATAGGTGGGGATGCGGTGGTCGATGGAATAGATTTCGTGGTCGTAGACCCAAACATAGCTTACCCATTCGGTGGTGGCGAGGGTGACGATATCATCGTTGGTATCCATATTGTAGGCGCGCGGGATGTACTGACCTTCTTCGGTGAAGATTATCCATTGGTTGAAGACATCAAATGTGCGGACATTTTGCGGACCGTGAACGGCGATTTCTCTGCCGTCGAAGGTAACGCTGCGAACGCGGCCGTCTCTGTCGAGGTAGAACAGGGAAGTTTCAAACACGCGTAATCT
>JAIRVD010000031.1 GCA_031254075.1 Clostridiales bacterium | reverse complement strand
GCAACAATTTCGGAATGCGTGAAAATTTTGTATGAAAACGGGGCGAAAAAAGTGATAATTTTGTGTTTGGCGAAGACATAAAATACATTTATGTAAACAAAATGTAAGAATAACAATTAATTTCATAAAAGGGCGTAATAAATAGTATTTTCACAATATCAAAACAACGAAAACATTAAAACCGGGTGAGGAATGAAGAAAAAACACAGTATATTTATCATAGTTTTTGCGATAATTGCAATAATTGCAATAGTATTAATGCGGCAAATAATAACAAACAAAGGGGCAAATGTCGGCGGCGGACAACGAGGAGCGGCAATTCCTGTTGAAACAGTAAGCATCACAACTCGACCAATGCAAGAAATCCGTGATTTTAACGGAACGGTTAAAGCAGCGCATACTTATGTCGTTTCTACAAAGGTTTCGGGGCGGCTTTTGAGCATAAACAAAAGAATCGGCGACAGAGTCTCGGCGAACGAAATTATCGGACGAATTGACGACATCGAATATAAAACCGCATTAGACGACGCAAATATGCAACTTGCACACATTCAAACCGAACTTAATCGGGCAAGAGAATTACAGCAAAAAGGAATTGTTTCAAAAGCGGAGTTTGATGCGCTTAATACTCAATATCAATCACAAAAAGCACGAAGAGACCTTGCGCAAACTACTTTTGAAAATACATACATCAGAGCCGCAGAAGAGGGATTTGTCGCTCAGCGCCATATTGACGGCGGAGCGCTTTTGTCGGTCGGTTCACCCGTTATTACCGTTGTAGGAATCGATTCGGTTTTTGTTGATATTTCCGTCAGCGAACGTGATTATAAAAATATAAGCACGGGTAAAAAAGCAACTGTCAGAACAGAAGCAGTGCCGAATCAGATATTTGATGCAAAAGTGCATCGTGTTGCACCGTTTTTTCAGGCGGGCTCAAGAACAGCGGCAGTTGAAATTGCTTTGAAAAACAGCAAACATCTGCTTAAACCCGGAATGTCGGCACGAATAAATGTTATTCTTGACGAAGATAAAAATGCGAAGGTGATTCCGTCGGGAGCTCTTATTGAAAAAGACGGGAAACAATCGGTATTTATCGTTAATGACTCGCTTAAAGCGGAATTAATTCCTGTTGAAACAGGGATTTATGACGGAAAATTCGTGCAAATATTGTCTCCCGAAATTGACAAACCTGTTGTTTTTCTCGGACATCATCTTTTGAAAGACGGCTCAAATGTAAGAATTATTTCGGAAAGAGAAAATTAAATGTCCGGCACTCAAAAAAGCAATTCTCTACTTTCGCTTCCTGTTCGCCGTCCGATTTTAGCGACCGTTATTTATCTGATTATTATGGTTATCGGAGTGTTTGCGTTTATGCGGCTGCCGATTGACTTAATGCCCGAAATTACAATGCCGACTATCAGCGTTATAACGACTTACGAAAACGCAGGTCCGCAGGAAGTTGAAGAACTTGTAACAAGACCGATTGAAGCCGCGCTTTCGGGAATTCAGGGCGTGGAAGAAATTACATCGACATCTTTCGAGGGGCGAAGCGTCGTGCGGGTTACTTTCCCGTGGGGCGAAAATCTTGATTTTGCCGTGAATGATATGCGCGACAGGGTCGATAGGATTTTAGGGCAGCTTCCCGAAGAAGTCGATAGACCGCTGATTCGCAAATTTGATGTGTCCGCAATGCCGATTATGATTCTGGCGATGACGGCGGAAAACAGAAACATAAACGAAGTTCAGGAAATAATCGAAGACCAGGTTCAGTATCGTTTGGAACGGGTTGCGGGAGTCGCGTCGGTCGATATCCGCGGCGGACAAAGGCAGCAAATCGATGTCAATCTGAACACCGCAAGTCTGGAAGCGTATAATATTTCGACGGATATGGTTGTGGCGGCTCTTCGGCGTGAAAACAAAAATATGCCCGCCGGCTCGATTATTTCGGGAAACCGCGACATTATGGTCAGAACTTTGGCGGAATATGTCGATGCAAACGATGTCAGAAACACCGTTGTTACGGTTGCGAACGGCGTTCCGATAAGAATTTCGGACATCGCATTTGTCCGTGACGGATACGAAGAACGCAAAGCTTATACGCGGGTCGAAGGAACCAATGCGATTCGTTTGAGTATCGGAAAACAAACCGGAAGCAATACCGTGGCGGTTGCCGATGCCGTAAAACGGGAAGTTGAGCGGATAAACAGAGACATCGAAGGAATGAATCTTAAAGTTTTGGTCGATAACTCGCAATATGTGCGGAATTCGATTATGTCGGTAACAAAATCGCTCCTTTTGGGCGGAACAATTGCAATTTTCGTGCTTCTTCTGTTTTTGAGAAATATTACGACGACAATGATTATAAGCGTGGCGATTCCGATTTCGATTGTTGCGACATTCGCACTTGTTTATTTTTCGGGATTCACGCTGAATATGATGACCTTCGGAGGTTTGGCGCTTGGAATCGGAATGCTTCTCGATAACGCAATCGTCGTTTTGGACAACATATTTCATAAACGCGAAAAGGGAATGAACGCTTTTGACGGAGCGGTTAAGGGCGCAAGCGAGGTATCGTCCGCGGTGCTTGCGGCAACGCTTACGACTCTGGTTGTGTTTATTCCGGTTATTTTTATGCGCGGAATGACGGGGATTATGTTTTCATCGCTTGCTTTTGTCGTTGCGTTTTCGATTACCTGCTCGCTTTTTGTGGCGCTTACTTTGGTTCCGATGCTTACTTCAAAGTTTTTGAAAATAAAGAAATTCGACAAGGAAACAAGAATAACGCGCATTTTTAACGCCACGGAAAAATTTTATGTAAAAATCGAAAAGGGCTATCGGAAAATAATCGCCTGGGCGCTTAGAAACCGGCTTACGGTTATAGTTTCGGCTTTTGTTCTTTTCGGATTGTCGATATTTGCGCTTCCTCTTGTGGGAGTTGAACTTATGCCGGTTGCCGACGAAAGCGATGTAAGAATCAGAATCGAAACGGAAGTAGGCACAAAATTGGAAGTTATGGATGAAGTCGTCCGAAAAATTGAAGCGATAATTACCGAAGAAGTTCCCGAAAGGCGATTTATTCTGGCAACCGTCGCGTCGAATTTGGGCGGAACTTCAACGGGTGGTCATATTTCGCAGATGCGTGTTGCATTGGTTCCGCCGAATAAACGGACGCGCTCGTCAATTGATGTTGCAAACGCCCTTCGTCCGAAACTCACCGGAATTCCGGGCGCAACGGTCAGAGTTACCGAAGGACAAGGCTTGTGGATTATGCGTATGGGCGCTTCGGAAGACGCTGTCGGCATAGAAATCCGCGGATACGATTTAGACATCGGACAAAATTTGGCGAAACAGATAAACGAACGGGTCGCCGATATTCCGGGAGTTACCGAAACCCGTCTGAGCCGCGAAGAAGGAATGCCCGAATTCCGTGTTAAAATAGACAGAACCGCCGCCGCCGAACTTGGGCTTTCGGCAACGCAAATCGGCACAACGGTTCAAACCGCAATGGGCGGAACAAATGCGACTCAGGTGCGCGTTGACGGCAAAGAATACAGAGTTGTCGTGCGCCTTGCCGAAGCCGACCGCAGCAACATAGCAAATGTGAACGACCTTGTAATAATGAACAACGCCGGAAATCCGATTATGCTTCAAACCGTTGCAAAAGTTGAACCGGGAATCGGACCCGTAAGAGTTGAACGCCGCGACAGAGAACGGATTGTAACGGTTAATGTGAATTACGCGGGTCGCGATATGGGAAGCGTTGTCGAAGATATCCGCACCGCCATCCGCGACATTCAGGTTCCGCCCGAATTTGTAATTTTAATCCGCGGCGACTGGGAAGAACAGCAAAAAGCGCAAAACGAAATGTTTTTCGGCGTTGCGATGGCGATAATTTTGATTTTCCTTGTGATGTCCGGACAATTCGAATCGTTCAAAGACCCGTTAATCGTTATTTTCTCGATTCCGATGGCTTTGGTCGGCGTTGTAGCAATGATGCTCGCCACTCAAACTCCATTTACGATTCAGGCGTTTATAGGAATGATAATTCTAATAGGAATAGTAACAAACAACGCCATTTTGTTAGTTGATATGATAAACCGTCTTTATCGTGACGGCGATATGGAACTCTTCGCAGCGATAGAAGCGTCGGGCGAACGGCGTTTGCGTCCGATTCTTATGACGACATTATCGACCGCTTTGGGGCTTTTGCCGATGGCAATCGGACTCGGCGAAGGAAGCGAAGCGCAAGTTCCGATGGCGCGCGTAATCATCGGCGGACTAACGGTTTCGATGTTAATTACTTTGGTTTTAATCCCCGTGATTTATTCGATAATCGAGACAAAATTCAAAACAAAAAGAAAGGCAGTTGAAGTTATAAATGAAAATGAAACTACTTATGAATAGGATTATATCCAATCAATAAACTTTCAGTTTTGTTGATTTCTCACTATTGTGCCTGTGCCGTGCGTGTCGGGAAAAATTTCATTTCAATTATACCGCCGACAAAACTCAACACCGCTAAAATACCAATAAAGCCCAAAAACGCTTGAATATTACTCATTTTCGACCTCCTTGTTTGGCAGTTTTTTCTCTAAAATTCATAATTTCCCCTT
>JAIRVD010000341.1 GCA_031254075.1 Clostridiales bacterium | reverse complement strand
ACCTCGCCGTGCTGATACGGGCTTAAAAGACCCGGGTCCTGATTAATGTACGGGTCAAATTTTTGAATCGTCACCTTGTATCCGCGCGCCTTCAAAAGCCGCCCCAAAGAAGCGGCGGTTATGCCCTTCCCCAAGCCCGAGCATACACCGCCGGTCATAAAAATATATTTTGTTTGCATGAAAATATCCCCTTAACGTGAAAGCATTTTGCGAATATGCAAATTTAATTCCTTTAACGCGCTGCGCGGATTGATTTCATTAAGTGCTTCGAGTAACGCGGTTGCTTCCTCGTCGGAAAGATGTTCTTTTTTATTCGCAAGAAACGCCGCACGGTTTTTCAAGACAAACATGCTGATGTCTTTTTCCGAAGCGCGTTCGCCCGCCATTGTGCTTACGACCTTGCTGGATGACGCAAACTGAATAAATTGTTTGTTCATCAGAGCGTAATTTAATTTTCCGTTTTCATCGGAGAAGCGATCTACTATTGAATTGAATTCGTCACTTTCAACCATGCTTAATTTTTCCGTGCCGGGGCAAATTTCTTCCGCTTCGGCTTCATTTGAAATTACGATTTTTACTTTTCCTCTGGCTGAATAGGGAAGACCTTCGAGAAGCTCCAATGCTTCGCATAACGCGCTCTCCGGAAACAACTCGGATTTTTCCGACGTAACCGCTTCGCCCGTACGCTTGTCTGTTTCCGCAAAAAACGTTGCGTCAACATCTGTGCGATACAATTTTACTCCGCTTCCGCCGCTTTTTAATTTCATTTTGTACGCAAGCGCGGGAATTTCACTTAACTCTACTACCTTTGTTCTGATGATGTTCATACCGACACTCCATTCATTTTATTGTACATTTCAATTGTTCCTATGTCATAGCATTCGCCGTTCATCTTATAAGCATACACATCGCGCCGCTTATAAAGCCACTGGGGAAATGCTCCGATTAGGTCGGGATTGTTACCCTCGTTAAGATATTGCGCAAACATTGAACATGTTTCCTTGCGGAAAAAATATGTCGCGTAGATTGCGAGATTTGATTTTGGTTTTTGCGGCTTATCTTCGAGGTCAAGAACTTTTCCGTTTTCGTCAAGCAACGCAACCGCGAACGCCTTTATTTTTTCCTCGTCTTCGAATTCTTTTCCGCACAATGTATCGCATCCCGTTTTGCGATAAACGTCGTACTGCTCGCGCAGGTCATAAGTAAAATAATTGTCGCCCGCAATTACAACAAGCTCGTCGTCAAACCCTTTTTCCGCTATCGCAAAAGCAACATCGCCGACCGCTCCGCGACGGTTTTCATTGCTCGTTGTTCCGTCGTCCAAAACCGCCACCGGCAGTTTCACATTCTTCGCCCACTCGCAAAAATGCGAAAAAAATTTGCTGTTTGTTACAACAAAAATCTCATCCACAGGCAAATTATTTAATTGCTCAATAATATAGTCAATCACCGCCTTGCCGCGTAAAGGTAACAACGGCTTTGGCGTATTCTCCGTCAAAGGGTACATGCGCGTAGCATATCCCGCCGCTAAGATTATTGCTTTCATATTATTTGCCCCCTCGTTCACGCATGTTCTTTAAAAATTCTTTTGAATACATTCTTCAAAACCTTTCGGCAGGGGAGCCGTGAAAGTTCCGAATTCGGGGATACTCAATTTCAGGCAATGAAGAAGTTGCGCCGTTGCGAATGATGTAGCGGAGCCACCGTATTTTTTATCGCCCGATAACGGATGTCCGACGGAAGCGAGGTGTGCGCGTATTTGATGCGAGCGACCGGTTATCGGAGAAACGGAAATCAAGCTGTATTTTTTCGAGACCGCGAGAACGGTGTAAACAGTGATGACGGGTTTATTCGTTACGGCGTGGGGATTACGACCCGCAATGACGGTTGCGGTATTGGTTTTTTCGTTTTTATGATAGAAGCCTTCGAGAGTGTGGGTTGTGTTTTTTTCTCCTGCGATACCACAGACGACGGCAAGATATTCTTTTTTAACTTCGCGGTTTGCGAATGACGAATTGATTTTTTTCAGCGCGGCGGGATTTTTTCCGCAGACCACCAAGCCGCTTGTGTTAACGTCAAGTCGATTGCAAATTCCGCAATCATTTTTTTGCAGATAGAATAAAATTCTCGCAAGCAAATGGTCTGCTTTTTTCATTCCGCCCTGTGAGGGCAGTCCCGCAGGTTTATTTACAACGAGAATATTTTCATCTTCGAAGATTATGCCGGTCAGAGGTTCGGCTTTTTCGAAAGCAATTTCCTTGCGGCAACCTTCGATTGTTTCGTCCGAAAGAAAAAATCGCAATTCATCGCCGGCTTGTAAAAGCTCCGAACCTTTTACTTTCGCACCGTTTAATTTAATTTGCTTCTTCCGCAAAATTTTATAAATAAAAGAATGCGGCGCGTTATTTAAATAGGAAAATAAAAATTTATCCAGTCTGCGACCCGCGTTTTCCGGCTCGATTTTCAAAATCATTTTTTATGCATCCAAATAAGATACGCGTTCATGAATGCGTCGATATTGCCGTCCATAACGGCGGGAACATTACCGGTTTCTTCGTCGGTGCGATGGTCTTTCACAAGCGTGTACGGGCAGAAAACGTATGAGCGGATTTGACTTCCCCATGCGTTGTCTTTGATTTCGCCGCGAATACCGTTTAGTTTTTGCAACTGTTCTTCCTTTTGCCTTAAAAATAATTTTGATTGCAACATTTTCATGGCGCGGTCACGGTTTTGAATTTGACTGCGTTCATTCTGGCATTGCACGACGATGCCCGACGGAATATGCGTAATACGAATCGCGGACTCGGTTTTATTAACATGCTGACCGCCCGCGCCGCCCGAGCGATAGGTGTCTACTTTGAGGTCTTCGGAATTAATTTCGATGCCGGAGGCTTCGTCGAGTTCGGGCATAACATCGCAAGACGCGAAAGACGTATGCCGCCGCCCGCCCGAGTCAAACGGAGAAATGCGCACAAGCCTGTGGATTCCCTTTTCGCTGCGCATATAACCGAAAGCATTTTCTCCGCTGATTTGAAACGTAACCGATTTCACACCCGCTTCGTCGCCGTCAAGAAGGTCTAATATTTCAAATTTGAATTTTCGTTTTTCCGCCCACTTTCCGTACATTCGCAGAAGCATCCCCACCCAGTCACAGGATTCCGTTCCGCCCGCGCCCGGGTGAATCGTGACGATTGCGTTGTTTATATCGTATTCACCGCTCAACAAAGTGTCGGTGCGCAGACGCTCGAAGGATTCGATAAATTCCGCCGCAGTCTCTTTTGCTTCGGGAACCAACTCGGCGTCCTGCGATTCAATGCCCATTTCCGCCAGCGTAACGGCGTCGTCGTATAAGCCCTGCACTTTTTCAAAGGACGTAATCTTACTTTTCAATATTTTCAGCTTTTTTAAAACGACCTGCGAATTTGCCTGGTCGTTCCAAAAATTTGGCTGTTGAGTTTCTTCTTCGATTTGATTCATTTCGACTTTAGCGTTCGCCAAGTCAAAGTGAATCCCCCATTTCGATGAGCTTTGCCTTGTATGGTGCAAGTGTACGTTTTAATTCTTCAAGTTCAAGCATTCTTTCACTCCCCAAGCCATCTGAATTTTTCGGTTTCATTGTCAAATCCGAGCGAGTCAACAATTTTACTGTCGATTTCGCTTCGTTCTTTTAAAATAATTTTCGCGCGTTCGCGTGCGGCTTGCATCATAATGCCGATACGCTCGCCTGAAACGCCGTGCCTCGGAATTACCTCAATCATTCCCTTGTCGATGTAGCGCAAAATTTCATTTACGGGAACATCGGTAATTTCGTTAACCTCCAGCGCGGTAATGCCCGGATATTCTTTTACAAGCGAACGAACAATAAGAAATTGCTCCTCGCGTGTAATCAGGCACGGCTCGCAGGCGGGCGGAGGCAACCCCTCGAATTCAAACATCTGCCCGCATCTTCGGCAACGAACGGTTCTGTCCAGTTTTTTGCTGTCTTGAAATTTGTCCAACCTGCTAGGCACATCTATCCCACCCTGTTATCCTGACCTGTTGATACAACATTGTTTGAATTTTTTTCCGCTGCCGCATGGACATGCATCATTGCGTCCTACTTTTGCTTCCGCGCGGCGTGTTGGTTTTTTTACTGCGGCGGCGGTTTCGCTGCTGTTGGTAGAAATTTCATCCATATTTACGATTTGCTGCATTTCGGGCTGCTGTTCCGTAACGATTGCAATGTTAAATAATCCTCGAACGGTATCGAGTTGAATATTATTACTCATCTCCTCGAACATATCAAAGCCGAGAAACTTATATTCAACAAGCGGGTCTCTCTGCGCATACGAACGCAAACTTATTCCTTGTCGCATTTGGTCCATTTCGTCGATGTGGTCCATCCAGCGGCGGTCGATTGCCCGCATCATTACGATGCGTTCCATTTCGCGCATTCGTTCCGGCATAATTTCCGCTTCTTTTTTTTCGTATTTGACGGATGCTTCTTCAAACAGAGTTTCCTTCACTCTTTCTTTTGTTATTGTATTCATCTCTTCGTCGCCGATTACAAGCGCCGGCTTGTGAAAAAGCGGATTTAAATTTTCATTTAACGCGTTAACATCCCAGTCTTCCGGAACATCGCCTTCGGCGGTATATTCGTCAACGGCGCGGTTTATTACCGACTTTATCATTTTAAAAATACTGTCGCGAAGATTTGCGCCTGCGATAACTTTATTTCGTTCGCCGTAAATTATTTCGCGCTGCTCGTTCATAACTTGGTCGTATTGCAAAAGATGCTTACGTATGCCGAAGTTGTTTCCTTCAACTTTTTTCTGCGCGTTTTCCACAACTTTCGTAAGCATTCCGTATTCAAGAACATCGTCGTCAGTCATTCCGACGCGTTCCATAATCGCTTTCATTCTGTCGCCGCCGAATAAACGCAACAGTTCATCTTCCGCCGAGAGATAAAAACGGGAAATGCCGGGGTCGCCTTGCCGCCCGGAACGTCCGCGAAGCTGATTATCTATGCGGCGCGATTCATGGCGTTCACTGCCGAGAACCTTCAGCCCGCCAAGCTCGACAACATCCTCGCCGAGCATAATGTCCGTTCCGCGTCCCGCCATATTTGTCGCAATGGTGACATGCCCCTTTTGCCCCGCCATTGCGATAATTTCCGCCTCGCGTTCGTGGTGCTTCGCGTTTAAGACTTCATGCGGAATGCCTTTTCTCTTTAACAGCGCGGAAACCAATTCCGATTTTTCGATGCTTACCGTGCCGACAAGCACGGGTTGACCCGCTGTGTGGCTTTCTTCGATATCGGCAACGATTGCGTTGTATTTCGCGGCTTCCGTGCGATAGATTACATCGTCCTTGTCTTCGCGAATCATCGGCATATTCGTAGGAATCGCAACAACGTCGAGCCCGTAAATTTCGCGGAATTCGCCTTCTTCGGTTATTGCGGTTCCGGTCGCGCCGGCTTTTTTCGTATATTTATTGAAGAAATTCTGGAATGTAATCGTTGCGAGCGTTTTGCTTTCGCGTTGAACTTTTACATTTTCCTTTGCTTCGATTGCCTGATGCAAACCGTCGGAATAACGCCGCCCCGGCATAAGCCGCCCGGTGAATTCGTCCACGATTAAGATTTCATCTTCTTTATTTACATAGTTAATATCGCGGTGCATGTTGTAATTCGCTTTTAACGCGTTGTTTATAAAATGCTGAATTTCTATGTTTTCCGGGTCGGAAAGGTTTTCCACCGCGAAATATCGCTCGGCTTTTTTTACACCGTCCGAGGTTAGCGTAACCGTCTTTTTCTTTTCGTCTACAATGAAGTCGCCTTCTTCTTCAATCTGCTGGCGCAGAAGCGGATTGTTCATTTCTTCTTCATTTAAAATGCGTCCCTTTTTAAGATTCTTGGCAAATTGGTCGGCAACCTTGTAAAGCATCGTTGACTTGCCGCTCGGTCCGCTGATAATCAACGGCGTTCGCGCTTCGTCAATTAAAATCGAGTCAACTTCGTCTATGATTGCGTAATGCAGTCCGCGTTGCACTTTGTCTTTTTCGAAAACAACCATGTTGTCGCGCAGATAGTCGAAGCCGAGTTCGTTGTTCGTTGCATACGTAATGTCACAGGCATATGCGGCGCGGCGTTCTTCCGGCTTTAACGCGTGAAGAATACAGCCAATCGAAAGCCCGAGATATTGATACATTACGCCCATCATTTCGGCATGATATGCCGCAAGATATTCGTTAACCGTTACAAGATGCGCGCCCTTACCCGCAATCGCATTCAAATATAACGGCAACGCAACCGTTTGCGTTTTACCTTCACCCGTTTTCATTTCGGCGATTCTGCCCTGATGCAAAACCGCTCCGCCCAATAGCTGTACGCGGAAATGCCGCTGCCCAATCAGCCTTGTAGTGGCTTCACGGAATACGGCAAATGCCTCGGGCAATAAAT
Source organism: Clostridiales bacterium (assembly GCA_031254075.1). Taxonomy (GTDB): domain Bacteria; phylum Bacillota; class Clostridia; order Lachnospirales; family WQUN01; genus WQVC01. Next base: position 842 of record JAIRVD010000341.1, on the reverse strand, counting down.
CATCCAAGGTTTTTCCGTCTGCTAAACGGCGTTTAAATTCATCGGTTTTTCCGCGCAACTCGCCTTCTGTAAGGCGTTGCATCTCCGGCTCAAGACCCTCAATTCGGTCAATCATCGGCACAAGCCGTTTTATTTCTTTTTCACTGTAGTTTCCAAATATTTTTTCAAGAATTCCCATTCGGTAAAACACCTCTTACGTATTTTTTTACTTGCAGTGTATCAGTTGGAAGAAAACGGCGCAACATCCTAATTTTCACTCGGAAGAAGATTTTTGCACTTAACGTGCTTTTTTAGTGTTAATTGAAATGCAAAATCGCTTCCAATTTCAATTAAATTCTGTCATAACTATAAAAAAATGTCAAAGTAATTCTATTAATATGTGCCTTTGAGGTGAGCGTATGCAGTCGAATCGTTTATTTGAAATAATTTATGTGCTGCTTAACAAAAAAAGCGTTACCGCGAAAGATTTGGCGGAACGTTTCGGTGTTTCGACACGAACGATTTATCGCGATGTGGATACTTTATCTTTATCGGGAATTCCGATTTACACAGAGAAGGGCAAGGGCGGAGGAATAAGCTTACTGCCCGAGTTTGTTTTAAGTAAATCAATTTTAAGCGAAAGAGAACAGAACGAAATTTTAAACGCGTTGCAGGGCTTGTCAAATATCCAAAACGGCGATTCGGTATTGCGAAAGCTTTCGGCAGTGTTCAACAAAACCGCCGCGAATTGGCTTGAAGTCGATTTTTCCGATTGGGGATTCCGAGACGGCGATATTTTTGACGGCTTTAAAACCGCAATTCTCGAAAAACGAATCGCTTCGTTCGAATATTTCAGCACCTTC
>JAIRVD010000243.1 GCA_031254075.1 Clostridiales bacterium | reverse complement strand
TACGGTAAAAACGCCCATCATAAGTCAGTACTTCGTCGATAAACAAGCGTGTTCCAACGTCTGGCGCGAGAATTTGCATTGCGGTAATGCAAAACATAACGGCGGTACACGCGGCAACTTTCCCTTTGTAGTATTTGAAGAAACCGAGCAGACGAAAAAAAATACTTACTTGGTTTGTACATTTCGGGCAGAGTGCGCGTTCGGGTTCGGGGAAGCGCGAGCCGCATTCCGGGCAGAAAAGCGCGTCCTCCAAACGGATTTCATTCAGCGGCGGTTCGCCTTTGCGAATATTTTTCACAACCCTGATAAGCCTATCCGCAAAACTTTGATGCCCTAAAGTGAACAACAAAATAAGCCGCTCTTCACCGTCGCCGTTCTTCGCAACCATGCGGCAGGTGGAAAGCAGTGCCTCGGTATTTAATTCGCCTATATCCGCAAGGCGGTAGGTTACGGCTTCGTGCGTGATATATTCCGCAACCAGCCGCCTTGCGTCATTTACTTTTACAACGCGTTCTTCGCCGTACAAAATGTGTAAATTCTCTCTGTCAACCGCAACGTATGTGTCGGAAAAATTTCCGTCCGGCGTCATGTCTGTGTGAATCGCGAAAAGCAAATCATTTACAGGGACGCCGTTTGCGGCAAATGCCGAGTGCATATATTCGGGAACGTATTTGTCAAACATGGGAACTGCAACCTCTCACTTTAAAAAGTCAACGCTCCTATTATACGCTACCGAAATTTTACGGCAATGGAAAAATCAATTTATACGGAAAGATTATTTTTAGAGTAAATTCCCAAAGTAAGTGCACCAGTGGCGCGAGGAGTGGCGTTTAAACTGGAAAGAAAAATTTGATAGCGTTAAGTCTGGGAAATTTCCTTGAAAAGGACGAGGAAAATGACAGACTATAAATTAGCAAGTGAGAAGCACCTGACCCTTGAAGCGCGACAAGAGATTGAAGAATGTCTGAATCTTGGGATATCTTTTAAGGATATAGCTCGCCGAGTAGGCAAATCACCAACCACAATATCAAGAGAAGTAAAAAAGCATCTTAGCATTAAGGAATCGTGGGTTGTACGAACTAAGGGTGACGGCTCGCCCATTTACGAGAGACCATGTCCAAATCTGATGAAAGCTCCCTATGTGTGCAATGCTTGCGAAAAACAGAGTTATAATCGTTGTTCATATCGAAAGCAGTTTTACCGCGCCAAGAAAGCACATGAGGAATACGAGTTTACGCTGGTTGATTCTCGCGAGGGCATACCGCTAAACAAGCAGGAGTTTCATGATGCGGATGCCGTCATCAGCAAGGCAATTAAAAAGGGACAACGAATGTACCATATTATGCAGACATATGATGTTGGCATATCAATGTCATCTGCATATAGGTATCTGCACAAGGATTATCTGTCGATTGATAAGTTGGACATGCCAAGAGTACCCAAATTTAAGGCTCGCAAGCAGTATAGGGTACCCGGAGTACCCAAAGCGGCGAAAATCGGCAAAACATATGCCGACTTTCGGGCATACATTGATGAACACGAAATACGGCATTGGGTGGAAATGGATACGGTAATCGGCCGTGTTGGCGGCAAGGTTATCATGACCTTCAATTTCACCCAAATGAATTTCATGTTTGGCTTGCTTTTGAACGACAAAACATCTGCCGAAGCTGCGGCGAAAATCCGCACACTTAAAAAACATCTGTTTTTGGCAGATGCCCGTTTTGGTGACATTTTTCCTATACTTCTTACTGATAATGGTGGCGAATTTTCAAATGTTGCGGCATTTACCGATGATGCCCCCGGCTTACCTACTACAAAGCTGTACTTCTGCGACCCATACTGCTCATCTCAAAAGCCCAAGGTTGAAAAAAACCACACCATTTTTAGGGATATTGTACCAAAGGGTGAATCCTTTGATGATTTTAGCCAAGATATGGTTAATGTTATTTTTTCCCATGTCAACAGCAGCAAGCGCAAATCCCTTAATGGCAAAAGCCCTTTTGAAGCCTTTGTTTACTTCTTTAACGAAGAAACAGCTTCGCTTTTAGGGATTAGCCATATTCCTGCCGAAGATGTTATTCAAGATAAGCGGCTTATTAAAAAAATCAAAAAAGCACTCCCATCAAGTGAGCGGCAATCCGAAGCCGTAACGCTTTCTTAGGGGGTGCTTTTCAATGCCTGAAAACAACCTTATCACCAAATCAATTCGTAAAGCAAGTTCCTTAATTCGATATGACCTTCGGGTAACTAAAGACACCGCACTCCATGATGATGTACAAAACTTTTTACTTCATCGGCAAGAAAGCACATCTCGTTTAGTTGATAGGCTCATCAACAACGATTTTGCTTTAGCTCGTTATACTGACCCAACATACCCTGCATAACACCAAAATCTTACCCTGAAAATATTCCGGAAATTTCCCATTCTAAGTGCAGGTGATGTTGCATTAAGTCTGAAAAATGGCATTTTCAGGCTTGTTTGCTATGCACTTTTTTTGTTGCCTATTCAACACACAACCGCCTTTTACTCAATTGCGTTTTTTTCTCCCTCTTTTTTCAGACTTAGTGAACCTCTTTTTTCTGCTATTTTCCATACTAAACGCAAGTGTCGTCTCCACTGTTGCACTTACTTTGGGAATTTACGAATAAAATTTATTTTATAATGAAGATTATCTTTTCTTCTTATTTTTAGGTCTAATCAACGCCTTCGGGTGGTATCCGATTAAATCATTGCGCCCTGCTCTCAGTAATGCGTTTTTTACGATTTCGTAATTTGCGGGCAGGCGGTATTGGATTAATGCGCGTTGGGTGGTTTTTTCGCGTTGGGATTTCGGGACGAAAACGCGCTTCATTGTATGCGGGTCAAGCCCTGTATAATACATGCAGGTAGAAAGCGTTCCGGGGGTCGGGTAAAAATCTTGAACCTGCTCGGGCTGTGCGTTTTCGCTTTGCAGATATTCGGCGAGTTCAATTGCGTCGTCAAGGTTGCATCCGGGGTGGCTGGACATTAAATAGGGTACAAGGTATTGTTCTTTTTTCAATTTTTTGTTTGTTTCGGAGAATTTTACGGCAAAATTTTTGTAATTTTCAAAGCCGGGTTTACCCATGCTTTGCAAAACTTTTGCGGAAACATGTTCGGGGGCGACTT